>JANQRM010000361.1 GCA_028284565.1 Anaerolineae bacterium
AAATAAATCCCTACAAAGTTGGAAACAGTTCCAAACGCCGATTCAGCGTTTCCCTTTGTTGGTGCTTTTTCTGGGAATGGTTGCCTCACTTATCTTGGCATTAATGGTCTTGGTGATGGGGATTCAACCGCCTGTAGAAGACATCCTGTATTTGGTGTTATTTATGGGTGGCTCTGGCGCGATAACCGTATTGGTCTCCTATCTCATTTTTCGGATGGGCTGGAATCGCTGGTTTCCCAGCTTGCGTTGGTCACTGATTATCATTGTGCTGATTACGGTTTTGTTGGTCATGTTGAATGTGTGGGTTACAGCGCAGTTGATGTTCTTTAGTACACATGACTTGGCATTGACAACCTCACTCTTGCTGTTTGCTGGTCTGACAGCATTGACTTTTGGGATTTTTGTGGCGAGTGCGTTGACGGCGCGCTTCAATGCCTTGACGAGTGCGGCGAATGATATTGCAAAAGGGAAACTGGATACTCGGCTGGATGTCGAAGGTAGTGATGAACTCTCGCAATTTTCCCGGACGTTTAATTGGATGGTGGAGAACCTCGAAAAAATTGATGATGAGAAAACCCGAATTGACCAAGCTCGTCGTGATTTGATTGCGTGGGTGTCTCATGATTTGCGGACCCCCTTAACGTCAATGCGTGCGATGTTGGAAGCGGTTAGTGATGGTGTGGCGACTGACTCGGATTCTGTCAATCGTTATGTACAACGTTCATTGGCTGAGGTCGATAACTTATCTCGGTTGATTGATGATTTATTTGAATTGACGAAGTTGGATACCGGACATTTAGAGATTCAACAGATATCGGCTTCGATTCGGGATTTGATTTCGGATGTGATGAGTAATTTCTCTGGTAAGGTTGCACAACGGGATATTCGCTTTCAGGTGAAGATGGATGCGGATGTTGATCCGGTTTCGATTGCGCCAGATAAGATTCAACGGGTACTTTACAATCTGATTGACAATGCGATACGTTACACACCTAAAGGCGGAAAAATCATGCTAAGGGCTTCGGTTGTTGATGTCAATTTTGTCTGTGTTGAAGTGCATAATGAAGGTGAAGCGATTGCTGAGAGTGATTTACCCCATATTTTCAGCAGTTTTTATCGTGGCGAGCGTGCGCGGACTCGTGCTGAAGATGGCTATCGGAGTACGGGCTTGGGCTTGGCGATTGCAAGAGGATTTGTCGAGTTACATGGTGGGGAAATCAGCGTGGAAAGCCAGCCGAATAGTGGAACCATCTTTTCATTTAATATCCCTCGCTACATTTAAGCGTTACAATTTGGTAAATTTTCAAGCAATCCCTAGCGTTCTATAAGAAATATTCTATACTATTACACAAGTTGGGGATGTTAGGGTAAGGAATTACCATGCCAGTTTTATTATTGTGTCAGGGTGACCCAGATGCAAAAAACCTTCTACGTCAGGCGATTGAAGCGCGCTATGGGATTAATCCGCCTGCGATTGATAGTTTAAACATTCATTTCAAAGGACGTTCTCCCTATAAGTTGGGTCCCTTATCCACGCAATCGGCTTTTGAAGCGCAGACTTACTTTAACTTTCCAAGTCATTTCCGTTGGGATTATCGGCGGAAGCTGTTTGGCTTGCTTCCTGTCGGTAGTGGTTCAGAAGCCTTTGATGCAGAAACATATCGTGTTGGGAAGGGGACTGTCGTTGATAGTGAGCAAGCGGTTCAGTCGATTGAGCGACGCTTATGGGCGATGGCAACTTTGCTTTTAATGCCACTAAGCGATATGTATACGATGCTTCATGATGATGCAGAACGGACATTTGTTGCTGATCATACGAAACTCGGTGTCTCGTCGAAAGTTTTATTACGGTCTGATGGCACGATAGAAACTATTTCCATACAAGCCCATAACCCTGATACCAATCGAGAACAGACCTTTCAACTCAAATTATCGACAGAGCAGAAGCCTGTGAATGATTTGATGCTTCCAACACAGATCGAAGCCTACTGGGATGATACACTGGCATATTCCATCCACCCGATTCAGGTAGCATTGAATCACGAAATGAAAGAAGCTATCTTTCGATTAGAAGATAGCTCCTAGAATTTGCCTGTTTGTACTGAGTAATAATTAGAGATAGAGTTCTGGCATAGCTTCGTGTTCGGTCATGAAGACGTTGAAGCCACGTTTTTGGTAGTTGCGGAGTGCGTGTTCACCATCAAGATTACAGGTATGGAGGTGAAGGCGACTTGAACCCATGTCCCATGCCTTTTCAATCCCATAGCTGAGTAGGTGTTTCCCCAAACCCATGCCGTGATAGGCAGAGCGTAACCCGAAGTAGGCGATTTCTACATCATGATCTTGCTTGCTGAGTTCCACATAACCAGCAGGGGATCCATTCACGAACAAAACATGAACTTCGGTATTGGCAGATGCGAGGATGTCATAGAGTTCGCTTTTGGACATTTCCAAACGGTCACGCCAGCACCACTCGCCACCCACTTCACTGTAAAGGAAGCGGTAGAAGCTCACATCGGGGGTATCCATCTTGACGATTTCGATGTCGGTGCGGTCTAAGAATGCCGGACGGAATTGGGAACGACTCGTCATTTCCAGATGGGTTGTGATGAGTGTTTCTTGGCTGTAATTGCTGGCAAATGTCATGTTGTGTTCCTAATTCAAAACGAAAATTCCACACTCTAACAATAGTTTATGACAAAGGGCTATGTGAAATCTTCACAAAAATCACCAAAAAAGCCTGAAAATTGATTGGTGACTTTTTACAAAAGGTTATGTTTCGTAATGAAATGAGCAAGATTCAAGGGAGTTTTATTTCTATTTGGCTTACGATACGCATTTCGTAAGTGGTGGAAGTTATGATACGTCAAAGTAATGCAATGTTGACTCTTGTTAGGTGGAGCTAAATGAAAATTACCTTTTTGGGAGACAGTCTAACGTGGGGCGGTTACGGCGGTAACTATGTTGAGCATGTGGTAGATAAACTCCCTGACCACACCATTGTCAATGCGGGTGTCGGTGGTGATACCGTGATTAATTTGTTTAGACGACTTGATGAAGTCCTAACAGATGAGCCGGATTTTATATTTGTGATGGTTGGGGGGAATGATGCGAATTCGTATAGCCAGCCAAAGACACGACCCTACTATAAATCTACCAAGAAAATAAAAGACGGTATAGTCACACCGGATGATTTTGTACAGACCTATCGTGAGCTGTTGTTACAGATTCAATTGCAATATATCCAACCCATTGTTGGACTTAAGACAAGCGAGTACAACGCTGAAGTGAAAGCGACTATTGATCATTACTCGGACCTCACACGCGAGGTTGCCGAGTCGCTGAATGTTCCGATTTTGGATTTCACAAAACATCTCAATATAAAGCATATTCCTGACCGTCCTGAAGTGGATTTGGGCTTTATCCAAGAGATAGGACGCAATGTTGCCAATGGTTGGGACGATTATGAAACCGCGCGCCAACAATGGGGCTATACCTATACCTTCGACGGGATGCACCTTTTGCCAGAGACAGCGGAACGATTTGCAGAGATTGTTGCTGACTTTTTACGAGATTATCTGGACTAATCTTCTAGCCTGAATGTCTAAAGCGTTTTATAATGGATGGGGAAAATGGTTTGAGGAACAACAAATGTTTGATACTCGACGGATTGCTAAAGCTACACGTTGTTTGTGGTCGCTCCAAGAAGTAGTTTCTGAAATTGAAGGCTTATTGATTACACACTCTGATGGGATTACCTTAACCTCAACCCTCCGCAATGTCGATAGCATCCAACGGCTATCCGCAGTCTCCAATACACTCTTCATGCTTTGTGAAGATGTGTCTGATACGTGGGGTCGTGGACAAGCCTCGGAAGTGAGGTTACGGATAGTTTCTGAAGATGAGGATGATCATCCTGTGCATTATTATGTCAGCCTGAAACCTGTTTCGTCGGATGACGTGTTGGTCGCCTTGTATCGTGCGAATGATAATATTCAACTTATTGATGCTGATATTGATTTGGCAGTGGATTATTTGTCGCAGCTCTTGAATGGAGATGATCCTCCGCCAATTTCTGGCTGGCATAGTCAACTATAAGGATTGTCAAGCTCCTCACCTGACCAACGGTTATCGTTTTTATCACTATTGATATAGTCCAATCTGTAATTGGCACTATTCGTCTGTTGAGTGATTGTGCTGTCCTCGCTAAGATAAATTGAGGAAGGTTATGAAAGGAACTGTATGATCATTCGGCGAGTCAAAAATTTTGTCAACAGCTTTATTCCATCTGAAAAATTCATTGAGCAATTGCAGAGTCCCTCAAATTTAACGGCGTTGAATGCGTTAGACATTTTAATTGAACGTCAATGTACACAAGACGGGACATTAGCCGGTTTGGATTTACCGGGAGTGAATTGGGCAAACGCGCGGTTGGCAAAATCAAAACTCACTCGGATCAATCTTCATCAAGCGGACTTAAGTGAGTCTTATATTGCTTATGCTAATCTCGAACATGCCAATTTGGAAATAAGTACCTTGTCTGATGCTCACCTTCGAGAAACCAATCTGAGGCATGCCAATTTGACTCAAGCGACGCTTCATCGGACAAACTTCGCTCGTGCCAATTTGAGCTATGCCAATTTACAACAGGCAGACTTGCAAGATGCAAATTTTTGGGGCGCGTGTTTGAAAGGTGCGGATTTGACAGGGGCGATCTTAGCAGGAGCCAACTTCACAGATACACAATTCGATGAAGATACGATCCTCCCTGATGGAACACATTGGACTCCTCAATCTGATCTGTTGTCCTTCACCAAGTTATCAGCGGTCTAAATTAATCGAATCATCATTCGATTTTTTCATTTCTTCCAGTAGAATAACGTCGCACAGATTTTTCTAATGTATCAAGGAGGTTTTGCCTTGCATGTCGTGACGTTTACACGAAGCACGCCAGACACCGCCGCAAAGGTGTGGGTGGATGATTCTGGTGCAGTCACATGGGGAGATGCATCAACTGTTGTCAATCCGTGGGATGAATATTCTATAGAAGAGACTATTGTACAAGCGAAAAATGCGGGTGGTGATTCCACGGTTGTCGCTATTGGCACTGAAATGCACGAGAACACCCTCAAAGAGAGCATTGCGAAGGGAATTCCGAATGCTATTCGCGTTTGGGATGAGGGGATAGATGTCACAGATAGCTTGACATGGGCAATCCTTGCTACCGCGACTGTCGAAAAAATTGGCGATGTTGATTTGGTCTTGTTCGGTAAAGAAAGTGTCGATGTAGGAACAGACCAGCACACCTATCAATTAGCCCGTAAGCTCGGTTGGACAATGTTGAGTTATGTCTCGCAAATCCTTGAATTAGATGCTGGTGCGAAGACCATCAAAGTTGAGAAGACAACTGAACATGGCAAGCAAGTGGTGACTGCACAATTGCCAGCTGTTGTTAGTGTATTGAAGGGGATTAATGAACCACGCTATCCTTCGTTTATTGGTATCCGTAAAGCCAATAAAGTCCAGATTCCAATATGGGATTTGGCTGAATTAGGTGTCGAATTACCGGATGCAACTACACAAAACGTTGGTTATGCCAATCCCCCTGCGAAAGAAGTCCGAACAGAAATAATTGAAGGCGAAACAGTTGAAGAAAAAGCGGAAGCACTTGCTGAGAAGTTGCTAGAGGAGAAGGTGCTATGAGTGGGGTATTGGTATGGATTGAAACCTTCGACGGAAAAGCGGTCTCTTCTAGCTGGGAAGCGTTGGGTGCAGGTCGAGCATTAGCGGATGAGATTGGCGAGAAAGTGTATGCCCTCGTTTTGGGCGAAAATGCCAATGAAGTTGCCTCTCAATCAGGCAGGCAAGGTGCGGATGAAGCCTTCATAAGTGAAGACACGACCTTTAGTCCTTATCGCCTTGAACCGTATGCCGCTATTTTAACACATTTGGTTAATGAACATGCACCCTCTGTCGTCATTGCGGTGGGTACATCACAAGGGCGTGAATTACTGGCTTCGTCCGCGGCGGATACCAATTCTGGTTTGTTGACTGAAGCTCTGGAATTGTCGGTTGATGGTAATGCAATCAAGGCAACTCGTCCAGCCTATGCGGGGAAGGTGCTGAATGAGATGGCGGTCAGTACACCAACCAAGTTTGTTGCGATTCGTGGACGTGCTTTCAAACCAGTTGAACCCGGCGATAGTTCATTGGGTACTGTGACAACCGTTGAGCCTGTTTTGACCGAAGATGCCATCACCACTAAAGTCGAATCTATGGATGCGGATGTTGGCAGTGTGAATTTGACCGATGCGGCGATTATCGTTTCGGGTGGGCGCGGTATGGCAAATAATCCAGCAGATGCTCCATCGGATTTGTCGGGTGATGATGCCACGATTTGGAAAGCCAAGCATGGTTATGAAACGGTTATTCAACCACTTGTTGATGTCTTAGGCGCGGCAATGGGTGCAAGTCGGGCGGCAGTTGATGCCGGTTACATTCCCTATGAGCATCAAGTCGGGCAAACTGGCAAGGTGGTCTCACCCGATTTGTACATCGCTTGTGGCATTAGTGGGGCGATACAACATCAAGCTGGGATGCGGAATAGTAAAATCATTGTGGCAATTAACAAAGATGGTGAAGCTCCCATCTTTAAATTGTCGCGCTATGGTATTGTTGGTGATTTGTATGAAGTTGTTCCGGCTTTGACGGAAGCTCTCAAGAAACGCCTGCAATAAACACACCCTATCCTAAAAATGAAAAGAGCCTGCGATTGTGCAAGCTCTTTTTTGATTCTGCATTATTATTCAATTAGCGATTGATGGAAAATGTGATTTGCACATCCACCGAGACAGATAAGACTCCGCCGACAACAGGCAGGGCATTTTCTGTGACATCGAATGCACCTCCACCACCGAAGGGACGGCTAGAGCCAAAGCTATTGTTGCTCACTTCGACAATAGCTACGACATCACCAACGGAAACTTCCATCAATGATGCGAGATGTTCCGCACGGGCGCGGGCATCGGAAACAGCATTTTCACGGGCAGATTGCAAGAGCGTTTCATTTTCTGTGATTGAGAAGTTCAATCCAAAGATGTTGGTGACACCATTTTCGACACTTGTGGAAATCACCTCTTCGACTTGTTGCACATCACGGACAATGATACGAAGGGTTTCACTGACACGGAAGATTCGTTCACCTGTTGGAATGCCAGTTTGTGGGTCATAACGTTCATCACGCCAGATATTGACGCTGGTCGTTTGGATGTCTCGACGTTCAATGCCCAATGCTTCGAGTACATTAACGATTTGAGTAACCGAATCACCAGCTTGGGAAAGGGCATCAGCGACATTTTCGTTTTCCACGTCAACACCTACCTCGATAAAGGCGGTATCGGGAGAGCCGAACGCTGTGCCTGTACCTGTTACGGTGATGGTGTTACTCATCATATCTTGCGCGCTCACAGGCAATGCCATCATTAGTAAAACAAGGATAAATAGAAGTAGATGTTTGTGCTTCATGCAAACTCCTTATTGGGATATTATCTATGTGAATTAAGACGTTAAACATACCCCATAAGTTCCACTACAAATCTAAATGGGCTTCGATAGCCTGCCCTTTATCATCCAACTCAAAGCCGAGTTGCTCTGCAAGATTGAGCATCCCCTTGTTATCTGGCAAAATGTTGCCATAGATACGATAAATATTCTCTTGTCTCCCAACGTCGATAAGACGGTTCAGCATCTCTGTTCCTAAGCCCTGTCCTTGAAACTTGTCGCTAACGATGATGCCAAATTCTGCACTAACAAGATCATGGGCTTTACTGATACGCCCCACTGAGGCGATTTCAGATTGTCGTGTTTTGGGATTTTGACGTTCTGCGACGAGTACCATTTCACGGTCATAATCAATGAAGCAGATACGTGAGAGACGTTCGTGAGAAGTACGTTGGCGCAGATTCAAGGGTGTAAAGTAGCGGAGTTGGACCGTGCGTTCTGATAAGGATTCATGAAAGCGCACCATCGCAGGTTCATCTTCGGGACGAATGGGGCGCATGACAAATTCATTCCCAGTTTCTGATGTCCATTTGTCAACGTACTGCGAAGGATAAGGACGAATAGCGAGTTCCGGTAAGTCTTCTTCTGATATGTCGGATGGATACAAAACAATGCGCCCATCAAGTGCGAGTAGTCGTTCTGGTGATGCCAACAGAGGGTTTATATCCGCTTCTTTAATCCATTGTTGTTCTACGATTAATTGGCTAAAGCGCACCATCAATTTTTCGAGTTCATCAAGGTTGACAGCTTCGCGTCCACGAACACCGTGGAGAGCTTCATATATTTTGGTTTGTTCCATCATCCGACGGGCGATGGTTGTGGTGAGGGGCGGTAATCCCAAGGCACGGTCTTTGAAGACTTCGACTAATGAACCGCCTGTCCCGAAGAGTAAGACAGGACCAAATTGCGGGTCAATGCTACTACCGATGATTAGTTCGTAGCCATCGAGCTTGACCATCGGTTGGACTGATACACCTAAGAAATGTTCTGCACCTCTGGCTTTGGTGACTCCATCGAGGATTTTCTGATAGGCTTCTTGAACGGATGTTTCATCTTCTAAATTGAGTTGAACACCACCAACATCCATTTTGTGTGTCACGGTTTCTGAATGGAGTTTGAGAACGACGGGATAACCCATATCAGTCGCCTGTTTGACAGCGTCATCTGATGTTTCGGCAATTGCCATTGGAATTGTTGGGATGCCATAGGCGGCGAGGATAGCTTTGGATTCTGTTTCCGTCAGGATTTCGCGTCCTTCATCACGGGCTTGCTGAATGATTTTATCGACAGCATCTCGGTCTGGTGCAGAGAAACCGTCTTCCTCTGTGTCAGTCGGGAGTTCAGGAGTTTCATACAAAGCACGCAAGTTATAGGCGTATTGCCACATGTAGTTGAACATCCGCATGGCTGTATCGGGGTATTCAAAGGTTGGCACATTGGCACGATTGAGGATGCGTTCTCCGGCTTGGATGTCTGTTCCACCCATCCAACTGGCGAGGACGGGTTTATTTTCAATTTGCGCGTAGGGCTTGAGATGTTCGGCGGTTTGCGTTGGGTCGGTCATATCCTGAGGCGTGAGAATGACCAATAATGCATCACTGTTGGGGTCTTTGGCGGAGATTTCGAGAGTCTTTGCATAACGTTCTGGGTCTGCATCACCAAGAATATCAATGGGGTTGTTATGACTCCATGCAGAGGGGAGGAAATCGTTGAGTTCTTGCATAATTTCGTCGGAGATGTGTGCCATTTCACCACCACCAGAAATTAGGGCATCGGTTGCGAGTACACCGGGACCACCAGCATTGGTGACGATGGTGAGGCGGTTGCCTTGTGGTGAAGGTTGTTTGGCGAGGACTTCTGCCATATGGAAAATATCGGAGATGCTATCGACGCGGAGAATCCCAGAACGGCGGAAGGCGGCATCAAGGACTTCATCACTGCCCGTTAATGCCCCAGTGTGAGAAGCGGCGGCTTTGGCGGCAGCATCGGTGCGACCTGCCTTGATGATGATAATTGGTTTTTTCAATGCCACTTCACGGGCGGCGGAAAGGAATGAGCGGGCATCACCGACGGATTCCATGTAGATGACGATGCTATGCGTAGCGGGGTCATCACCGAGATAATAGATTAAATCACCCCAGCCAACATCTAGCATAGAGCCAATCGAGATAAAGGCACTAAAGCCGACATTTTCATCAAAGCTCCAATCGAGGACTGCGGTGCAGATGGCTCCACTTTGACTGATAAAAGCGACGTTGCCGGGACGTGCCATTGCACCTGCGAAGGTGGCGTTCATGCCATAAAGCGGGAGCATGACACCGAGACAGTTGGGTCCAATGATTCGCATGTTGCCTTGGGCGATGTCAAGGATTTGTTGCTCAAGTTTTGCACCCTCTTCACCGATTTCTTTGAAGCCTGCCGAGATGATGATGACACCTTCGACACCTTTTTCGACACATTCTTGGACGACGATGGGGACGATTTTGGCAGGGGTGACGATGACAGCTAAATCAATGGGAACAGGAATATCTTTGACGGATTTGTAGGCTTGGATGCCGAGTACATTGGGGCGTTTGGGATTGACTGGGAAAATTGTGCCACCAAAGGGGTTGGTGATGAGGTTGCGGAGGATGGTTCGACCAACACTGCCTTCTTTTTCAGTTGCACCAATGACAGCGACATTTTCTGGTTTAAAGATGGAATTAAGGGAAGGAACTTTAGGTGTTGCCATGTTAGATTGCTTTCTGTTGGTTTGTCGGAGACAGGTTGATAATAACGGGGGTAGATAGGGATTTCAAATGAAGAGATGGTTAAAGGACAGATGTCATATTTTACAATGACAAATGTGTAAGTTGATATCGAATCTTACGGTACAGTTAGATTCTAACGAAAGAAACTTAATTCTGACGAGACAGAAGCCCTGATAAACAGGCAATAACAGGGTGATTAATATTTCCGTTGAAGTAAGATAATAACAATTCATTTCCAATGTCTTGATAAGGGCAAATAAATTACGAATTTAGGTTAGAGAACAACAACCCAATACAAACGTGATATGAAACCCAAGTTTGATATTGGAACGGCGTGAGGCTGGACGGTGTATAGTGTGTAAGGCTAGCCATTGCACAGAAATAGGCGTTTGTGGAAACGGAGTGGATTCGGCAGGCGAAAGCCGGAGATGACCATGCGTATCAGCAGTTGATGACGGCGCATCAAGAGGCGGTCTTTCGTTTGGCGTACCTGATTGTTGGGGACGCAGATGATGCTCATGATGTGGCGCAGGAAGCCTTTATCAAAGCGCATCGTAGTTTGGGGCGATTTGATGAAGCGCGTGAGTTTCGTCCTTGGATATTGCAAATCACACGCAATCTGGCACGGAATCATCGGCGTTCAATCGGACGATATTGGGGAGCATTACAACGATTCGCGCGCCAATATCCCCCAACAAATGAGTCTATTGAAGCCAAAACACAGGCTGTGCAAGATGCGGATACTTTGTGGAAAGCGGTGAAGCAGTTGAATAAAGACATGCAAGATGTGATTTATCTGCGTTTCTTTCTGGAATTATCGGTGGATGAGACAGCGAACACATTGAATATCGCGCCGGGAACAGTCAAGTCGCGCTTGCATCGAGCATTGAACAAGTTGAAAGTCGTGATTGAGGAGGATTATCCTGAATTGCGTGAGAGGTTTGAGTGATGACTGAGGAATTTGAACAAAAATTACAGAATATGGTACGCGATTTTACCTATCCTCCTACACCCAAAATACAGTTGCGTCAGCCTATCCGTCCGACGTTTCGGCTGGCATGGGTGGCGATGCTTGTGATGGCACTTTTCTTTGGGAGTGTGTTGGTTGTGCCACCGATTCGGGCATTTGTTTTTGAGATATTACAAATAGGTGCGGTGGAGGTCACTCTGGATGATGTGTTAATTCCAGAGAATGCTGTGCCGTCTGCGTTGGTGGATTGGGGCAAGGGGATTTCCGTTGAGGAAGCACAAGAAGAAACAGAATTTGTGTTGCGGATTCCAGATGGCTGGAGACAACCGGACTTGATGTATCTGCAAGGAGACAATGACAAGATTGTGGTGATGGTGTGGCGGGGTGAGTCAAATCCAGATGAGATTGAGTTGTTACTTCATCAGACGGATCGTGATGCTATCTTTTTCTACAAAGGTGTTCCTGAATTAGAAATTACAAATGTGAACGGACTGGATGCATTTTGGCTATCGATTCCGCATCTATTGGAAGCCAATATCAATGAAGCATGGCAAGCGGTGTTGGTGGAAGGCAATGTGCTGGCGTGGATGGAGGATGGTGTTACGTATCGGCTGGAGACGCAGTTGCTGTTGGAAGATGCAATCGAATTGGCAGAATCCTTAGTGATTATAGGAACGAAAGACGATTGAGTGGGGTAATGTGATTGAAACTAAGGATTGAAAGGATAATGTTATGAAACGCAATGTGTTCGTATTCATCATGACCTTGCTGTTTGGGATGGCTGTGGGATTGGTGCTGGGGAAATCAAGCAATCTTGTGATATTAAACGGTCCCGGTCTGGCTGAAGACACGCAATTGGACGACCCAATTTTTACGCATTTTCTCTCACTGACGTTGCTCGAGGATATTGAAAGCCCACTTGATGAACCCCATGAGTTGGGATATGCCTATACCTTAGAGCGTTGGTTTGTAGATGACGATGGTCAGGGAGGACATTTTGATACCGCGACCTATTACACTCATCCACATGGTGAATTGGGATATATTTATTACGATGGCATTCACAATGGCTGGTCTGAGTATGATGAGCAATGGTATCGGGTGAATCCAATTGGTGAAGCCGTGATTCAACAAGTGATTGCAGGCAACCGACAACCTTACTATGCGGTGATGAGTGGTACGACGGTGTATCTAGTTGACCCTGACAATTGGAACGAGGTGATTAGGGTTGAAGCGGGTTCGATTGTGCGGGATTTACAGTGGGGCTGGGATTAAATCAATTCGAGGGGAATGGGAAAGCTGTTCCCCTCATTGCTTCAGATAGGTGTGAAGGTCTTCAAGTTCATGCGGACTGAGGCTGTCTTCGTTGTGGATAAGTCCTTCGGCGGCGGTGCGCTTCCAAGTGGGTTTGCGCTCTTCAAAGTGAAAGACTTCTCTTAGGGTGTGCATGGCAGTCGGTCCACCAATTTCTGCCATTAGTTTTAGAATAGCGATTCCATGTTCTTCAGTGACCCCGCGATAGTAAACATCACTCAGCGGTTCTAGGGCATCTTCATCTAACATCAGCAATGCTTGATGTGCTTCATCCCTTTTATCAGGATTCTCGCTATTCAATTGTTCGGCAAGTACTTCGATTTCCACTATTCTTCAGCAATCTCTCGTTTCCACAGATGACGGAAGACCAGATTATTGTTTGATTGTAGATGGTCTGCGAAGTTGACAATCAAGAAACCGATAATCAGCAAAGCAATGGCAATAAGGAAGGTTTGGTCGATGGCAGGAATAACGTTTTGTGCGGCAAGGCAACGAAATTCCCCGTGACGATCTAGGTCATCGGCAATACATTCTTTCCAAGGATAGATTTTCCAGAGTGAACCAACCATGAAGCCCACTAAAGCGGCAACGGTGGCATCATAGAAGTTTTTCAAGAGCCAGCTGAGAATCCGAGAGAAGAATAACAAACCGATGATTGCGCCAAAGCCTGTGAAAATCACTGGAGGCAGATTCCGTTCGCTCACGGCTGTCAGGACATAATCATATTGTCCGAGTACGAGCAAAATGAATGCGCCAGAGATTCCGGGCAAAATCATCGCACAAATGGCGACCATCCCACTGAGAATGAGATTGAGGGGTTCGTGTGGGGCTTCTGCAGGGACGGTGGTGACAATCACTAAAGCAACTATCGTGGCAATGATCAAGGAAATAACGGGCATGATGCCCCATTTCACTTTGACTCCAATGGTCAAGATAGATGCAAGGACGAGACCAAAGAAGAAAGCAAAGAGTAGGACGCGTCCAGTGGGGTCATCCAGTGTTGAACTCAGGAATCCTGATAGCGCCACAATTGCAACCAAGACACCGATACCAAGTGTAATGAGGAAGCGAAAGGGGATATGCTCTAGGAGATCGTTGAATTTACGTCCTATTAGCAGTCGAATGGCTGTTGAATCAAAGGATTTGATGCCATCGATAAGGGTTTCATAAACGCCCAGAATAAACGCCATCGTCCCGCCAGAGACTCCCGGAACAATATCGGATGCGCCCATGGCAAAGCCCGTGAAAAGTAGGCGTAGGTATTGTTGGAGGTTGCTCGGGTTTTCTAAGTCTTTTTTTGATTTTTCCATGTTGATGTCTTACTCCTGAAGATTGGTCAGAACGGCGGACAATCATGCCGTATCCGATAAACCCCGTCAATCCCAAAGGTATGTTACAATCGCGCGCATGATGAGCCATAAAATGAAGGGAAACAGACAATGCGACCAGCGATAATCGTGCATGGTGGTGCAGGCGATTGGGACAATGAATCTGACCATGCAGACGCAGTACAGGGGGTGTATGATGCGGTCAAGATTGGCTGGGAGATATTGTCATCTGGTGGAAGTGCGTTGGATGCTGTGGAAGATGGTGTGAAATTTTTGGAGAATCATCCGCTCTATGATGCCGGAATTGGGAGTCATCTGAATCAGTTGGGGCGGGTGGAGATGGATGCACTCTTTATTGATGGCAAAATCCACAATTATGGTGCGGTGGCAGGGGTTCAGCATGTGCAACATCCTATTTCGTTGGCTCGGCATATTCTTGAAGATGGAGAACATTGCTTTATTGTGGGCGATGGGGCAGACCGATTGGCAGTGAAGTTGGGTTTTGAAGTGATTCCCAATATCAGTTTTGTCACAAATCGAGAGTGGGAACGTTTTCGGTCTGAACGAGATAAGAAGGAGAAGGCAAAAGCCACTGGTACTGTGGGCGTGGTGGCGATAGATTCGCAAGGTAATATTGCATCGGGGACATCTACGGGTGGGACTCCGCATAAGCTGGACGGGCGTGTAGGGGATACGCCTTTATTCGGGGCTGGTGGATATGTGGAGAATGATTTTGGTGGGGCGAGTGCAACAGGCGTAGGCGAGAATATTATGCGGGTGATGTTGTCTCATTATGCGATTCAGCAGCTGAAAGCGGGATTGTCTGCACAAGAGGCGGCGACGGCAAGCGCACATTATATCAATAGCTTTTTTGAGGATTCGCAGGCGGGGATTATTTTGGTCGATAAGCAGGGACGTGTGGGGGCGGCACATACGACGCAGGCGATGATGATTGGCTGGGCAGATGAAGATGGGAATCTCCATGCGAGTATGGGTGGTGGCATAGACGGGCTGAGGCATGAAGGTCGTTTGTCGTTGCCATGATGCAGATTGAGACTCGTCGGGGCGTGATGGCTTATCGACATCTTAATGCTCAGATTGACGAGACACCTTTGCTAATTATTCATGGTGCGGGGATTGATCATCATAATTGGGATGCAGTTTGTTCATATTTGACAGATCGAAATCTTCTGCTTATTGATTTGCTCGGACATGGCGCGAGTCAAACTTCAGGGCGTGATACCATCGAAGGCTATGTCAAGGACGTATTGGCGTTTTTGGATGTGCTAGAGATTGAGCAAGTCATGTTTGTTGGGCATAGTATGGGAGGCGCGATTGCTCAATGGTTGGCTCTTCATGCACCTGAACGAGTGGTGAGTATGGTGTTGGTGGCGACAAATGGGGAGCTTGATGTCAATCCAGCACTGATAGATGGACTGCGAAAAAATTATATGGGAATGTGTGCAACAATTGCGAAGTGGTCATGTAGTGATGGTGTTGTGCGTGAACAGATTCAGGAAGCGATGCTCAAACTTCCTTCCGAAGTCACATTAAATGACTATCTTGCCTGTGACCAATTTCATCTCCTTGACCAAGCCCATCACATTCAGATTCCGACATTGATATTGAATGGCACAGCAGACCGCATGACTCCAATTGAATGTGCGAGGCGATTGCGAGATGCGTTGCCGAATGCACAGCTCATTGAATTGGATGGTGGGAGTCATCAAATCCCATTGGAGATGCCGGAACAAGTGGCTAATGAAATTCTGCGATGGTTTAGTCAGTTGAGCTGAGGGCTGATGCAAGGGGTAGTCCGATATTCGTTTCATAGAAGTCAGCGAATTGTTGCCATTCAATCGTGTTGTTGAAATAAGGTTCATATACAAAGAGGCTTTGGACATTCTGGTTAATATCTTCCACGAAATCAGGTCGTCCGGCGAGGATGTGGAGTTGGGTCATGGTTGCCACCCAATGAATCCGCATACGTGCGTTAGTGGGGTCAAGTTGGATTCCGGCTTCTAGGACATTATCAGCCACTTCTAAGGGTTGCACTTCATTCTGCCTGAGAAACTCAGTGCCTGCAAAGTGAAGGGTTGAACTTGTGTAATCGCTCATGTAGTAAAGTAAACCTGCCAAGAATAAAATACTAGCTAAGGCAATTGACCAGAGTTGATTGATTTGGAAGCGTCGATTCTCGCCAAATGTCCAACTGAGTAAGACGAAGATAACCATCATCACGCCGACGAGTGACAAGAGAAAGAAGGGTTTTGGAAGACTTTCTGCTGAAATGGGATTGATGGCATTGTCGAAGAGTGTGCCAGATGTGGACGCTATGGTTTGCTTGAAAACTGCCATGATGATCCAAAGCACAATGGTCAGTCCGCCGATGAGTGAGGATAGACTGTTCTCTCTGCCTCTAACAGCTACCATTGCACCGAGATAGCCAACAATCACGAGTGCAACGACAAGCAAGATGATACGGTCCAAGCCGACAGTGTGATTGTAGCCGGCACTGAGAATGGAATTGCCAAAGCCATAGAAAATTAGGACACCTGTTGTCAACGTTGTCAGTTGCCAGTGGATGGGTTTTGCGATGGGATGTGCTTCTGTATCGGGTTCGTCACTTTTTTCGTGATGGAGAATCCACCCAACCATGATGCCAAGCAATGTCCACCAGAGGGGTTCGGAAGCCGATTGGACAAAGCCAAATTGCAAATCCACCCAGCGAGCAATCATCACACCCAGTAGACCAGCGAGTAGGATATTGGTATCAGTCAATTTGTTGAATAGTTCTGTTGGCTTTTCTTTGGGAAGTCGGAGGAACTGACCGATAATCCAAAGGAAATTGCCGAAGACAATGCCAAGTGATGCGCCAATTGGGAGTACCATCGTCGTGGTCGCATTAGGGAAGAGGGAGGGGATGATGAGTATGCCGAGAATGGAACTGATGGCTAAGAAACCCAACCAGAACCATAAATCGGATTCACGGATGACACCAAGTACTTTTTGGACGGCATACATCGCACCCAGATAAACCACTGCCCACATAGTCACGCCGATGGAGCCAATCATGACAATCGTATCGTAAATGAGGTTGTGGTAACTACCGACAAATTGATTTTGATGAGTGGTTGCACCGAAGCGACCTTGCGTTTGTGGAATAACGCTCAAGCCATAGCCAATCAAGGGACGTATACCAGCATTCGGATCGGGTTCACCTGTAATCGTGAACATGGGGTCGGCTTGTTGACTGATGACGGAAAGTGCGCCTGTCCACAATTCATTACGCCGACTGTCACCAAAATGAAACACACGTAAGATGGGAATTTGGTTCTTCGTTTGCTGAGGGAGGGCTAGGCTGATGATGCCGTAGATTGTCCCGCCGATAAGGGTAAGCGCAAAGAAGCCCATCAAAAGGCGACGTTGTTGTGCGATTACGAGAACGAGTGCAATGGTGACAATGCTTCCCAAGCCTAACGACAGCAAAGCGGCACGACTGCGGACGACGAAAACCGCCCCCAACATGACCAGCATTGAACCAAGAACGAGTGCAAGGGTTGCCCATTGCCGAAAGCTATACGGACGTTCCCAGCGACGGAATTGAATGAAGAGTTGAACACCTAAGATAATGAGTACCATCGCAATCCAGCCGGAGAGATAATTGGGATTGCCCGTAGTGGAGCCGGGTCTGTCGATGCCTTCTGAGAATCGTGAGACATAGACGGATAAACTCATGGGGATGCCAACCGTAATGAGAATCGGCATCAGCAAAGGGGTGAGTCGTCGATAAGCAAAGACAGCTTGTCTGAAAATTAGTATATAGACGAGAAAGGTCAATAAGCCACTGAGTCGTTCTGCTTCCCCGATCCAACTGCGCGCTGGACTGAGTGAGAAGATTGATGAGACAAGCGAGACCAGCGTGACTCCAATGACCCCGACAATCACTGGATTAAGGAATAAATCTCCCCAAGGAATATGATGATTGCGGGCGAAACGAGCGATATGTGAGGCAAGGATAATTCCGCCAAAAATGGGTAATATGGCGGCTTTTTCTGTCTCGAAACCTTCAAAACGAATCTCCGCAAACGCCAGAATCATAAATAAAGATGCGATTAACGACGCATCAGCCAAACGTTCAATCAGGAGAGGGCGCGGTTCGGTTGGGGTCTGGCTCTGTTTTTTCGATTTAGGAGAACGTCGTTTTGCCATGAGGATTAAATCCGAAAGTCATAGACTCCATCACTGATGTCATAACGTTGTCCATCAGCAGAGAACATTGCATCATCATCACGAGACAAAGCTGTTCCAGAACGCGGGCAGACAAGGAATTCTTCAGGTGCAGTTAAATCTAAATGATTATTAGATGCCGTT
>JANQRM010000363.1 GCA_028284565.1 Anaerolineae bacterium
ATGAACTTAGTGACAGGAATCATCAACAATGTTGAGTCTAAGGGTATTCCAAGCGAGAAAATTATGCTTCTTGGTTTCTCACAGGGGGCATGTCTTGCCGCAGAGGTCGTGGCGCGTAATCCAAAACGCTATGGGGGATTAGCGGTTCTCAGTGGCGGATTGATTGGTACAGACGCAGAGCTTATTGGGTTCAATGGTGATTTGGCTGGCACGCCAGTCTTCTTGGGTTGTAGTGATGTCGATTTCCATATTCCCAAAGAGCGAGTGAATCAAAGTGCGGATATATTTCGTGAATTGGGCGCAGGGGTCACGGCGCGACTGTATCCCAATATGGGACATACGATTAATCAGGATGAGCTGGATGCAGTGCAGGCGATGATGACAGATTTGGTAAGTTAGCGTGTATCGCCTGAGCCTTTGAGTACGCCACGTTCTTTTCGTGAAGCTAGCTTATCCAAATTCGCTTGCGCGATGTCTTCTAACGAGAGGTCGAATTCATAGGCGACCATCGCCAGATACCACAGCACATCACCGAGTTCGTCTGCGATTTGCTCTCGAATCTCTTGTGCTTGATAATCTCCGCGCAGGATTTTCTTGGCTTTGTTGGCAACTTCACCTGCCTCACCGACCAAGCCCATGGTGGTGTACGCTATCCCCTTTTCAGTCATCTGAGATTCTTGTAGATAGGTGGTTTGTGCTTGTGTTTGATATGCTTTTATCGTGAGTTCGGGCATCTTTCGTCCTTATGCTGGCATGATATTGTGTTCCCTGCCTGATAGGGATATGATTAGCATCACTTATTGAACATTACCATACAAGGGGTTTGTGAAAATGCAAACAGATTTGCGGGGGCGAGATTTAATCAGTACTCAAGATTGGTCTAGAGAAGAGGTTGAGACACTGCTCGATGTGGCATGGGATTTGAAACGCAAACGGGCTTTGGGTGAACCTCATGCTTTGTTGCGTGATAAGGTTTTGGCGATGCTGTTCTTTTTCACGAGTACGCGCACACGCATCAGCTTTGAATCGGGCATGGCACAATTGGGCGGACATGCTCAATTCATTGACAGCACAACGACTCAAATTAGTCATGGGGATACCGCGAAGGAAATCGGCGAGATTGTCGGGCGGTACACAGATGGAATCGCGATTCGTCAATGTGATTGGAACTTTGGAAATCAATACATTAATGAAGTTGCTGAAGCTAGCCGTGTACCTGTCTTAAATATGCAGTGCGAAGTCTATCACCCGTTCCAGATTTTGGCGGATTTGATGACCATTCAAGAGAAGTTTGGGCGTGATTTGCGGGGTAAGACGATTAATGTCAGCTGGGCATATGCTTCGAGTTATCAAAAACCCCTATCCGTTCCACAGAGTTTGATTTTGTTGATGTCCCGCTTTGGTATGAATGTGCGCTTGACTCATCCTCCAGAATACAAGCTGATGCCTGACATCGTTGAGCAAGCCAAAGAGAACACGAAGAAACATGGTGGCTCCTTCGAGATGTTGGATGATTTCGATGCCGGATTCGATGGCGCAGACATTCTCTATCCCAAGAGTTGGGGATCATGGCTGACAACGGAGGACAACGAGGAATCGGCGAAAATTGGTCAGCAATATACGGATTGGATTACGGATGATCGTCGGATGGCAATGGCAAACGAGAATGCTGTCTATATGCATTGCCTCCCAGCAGACCGCAACATCGAAGTGACGGATAGCGTGATTGATGGTCCGCAAAGTGTAGTTTATGACGAAGCGGAGAATCGTCTACACGTTCAGAAGGCGGCGATGGCATTAACCATGCGCTAGAGTATTTACTAAAATTGATTCAGCCGTTGGCAGGATTAACCTTTTGACGGCTGTTCACTAATCTGCGAGTAATTATGTCGCGTTTCGCTTTATTCATTATTGTCTTGATTTACGGTTTGCCACTATCTGCACAAGACCCTCTATGCACCGAGTATTCTCCGTTTGAGCATATCAATCGGGGAGAAACGTTTGAAGCAGAAGGTCAGGATGCTGAGGCGCGCTTTAGCTTTGAATGTGCCACGCAAATTGATGAAACGAGCGCGACTGCTTGGCAAAAGCTGGGTGATTTGGCGTTTGATAATGGCGATAATGAGACAGCATTGTCTGCGTATCAACGGGTACAAGTGCTATCGGGTGATGATACGCCAAGCTATATTGTCGGACGGCTCAATCGACAGACTAGCATTGATCAACAAACGACTGTCATTTTGGTTGTGGTCGCGGTTGTGGGTGTGATTATCCTGCTTATTGTTATCCGATTTCTGACGGCGATGTTGTGGATAATTCGAGAACGTCCTTGGCGGTATGTGGCAGATATGCGTAAGAATATGCAATTTTTGAGTCAAGTCAATGTTGTTGAGATGCAACAGTTAGCTATCCAAATGCAACAACAGGCTGAACACCTGAAGGATGTTGAATTTCCAACAGGGGATAATGAAGCGGAATGGGCGACGTTTGTGAATAGTCCGCACTTTGCACAAGTAATGGAAATGCTCAACATGTTACCTATTGAGGCGTTACGTCAAGCGGGTATCAATATTCCTGAGCCAGAAGACCTCCGAAAACACATCGAGTCGGTTGTGGATGAGCAACAGCGCGAATCGATGTATCGCATATTTGATGAAGATGACAATCCGATACAACCTTTATGATGGTTGCACTTATTCGATTTGTGAAATGATTAAAACACATGATTGAAAAATTGGCTATTATCGCTATTGGCGGTAATTCACTTATCCAAGACTCAGAAAATCCCGGCATTGCGCGTCAATGGGATGCGGTACGAGAAACGTGTCGGCATATTGCGGATATGGTGGCGAATGGCTGGCAGGTGGTTGTCACTCATGGGAATGGTCCACAGGTTGGCTATATTGTGCGTCGTGGAGAAATTGCTGCGAAACATGCGGGTATCCACGATGTTCCCTTGGATTTGGTAGTGGCGGATACGCAAGGTAGTATCGGATATATGCTTCAACAAGCATTGGATAATTCTCTGCGTCGCTTAGGAATCAATCGGACCGTGGCGACTGTTGTGACACAAGTTCGAGTGGATGCCAATGACCCTGCTTTTGACCATCCTACCAAACCCATTGGAGGCTTCATGACAGAACACGAAGCCAAGAAAATGGAAGCCGAGGGTTGGACTGTAATGGAAGACGCTGGGCGTGGTTGGCGACGAGTGGTTGCATCCCCAAAACCCTTAGAAATTCAGGAAAAGAACGCGATTCAAGCTCTCATGTTGAGTGGTTATGTGGTCATTGCCTGCGGTGGTGGAGGTGTTCCCGTTGTGCGGAATGAGGTCGGCAGCTTACGCAGTGTGTATGCGGTGGTTGATAAAGATCGCGCGAGTAGCTTGTTAGCGCAGACATTGCGTGCAGATTTGTTGATCATTTCCACGGGAGTCGAGAAGGTATCGCTCAATTTCAATACACCAGAACAACAGGATTTAGAACGAATCACGTTGGTAGAAGCCCATCAATATATGACTGAGGGACATTTTGCCAAAGGCAGTATGTTGCCCAAAGTTGAAGCGGCTGTTGACTTTGTGCAGAATGGTGGACCGCGCGCGATTATCACCAATCCTGATAACTTGACCCGTGCATTGCATGGTGAAGCCGGGACAACCATTGCACCTGATTAAGTTGGGTGATTAGTTGTCAGTCTTTGGTTGTTAGTTACGGCTTTTCCGATCATTCAGACTATGTTGAACACTTATGATTTTTATGATGATTCCGAATGACTGTCCACAATTTGCAAATTTCAAAAACTTTCGACCACCTATTAAGAGAATTCGCTAGTAAAGTTGTATACCATGGCAGAGATAAAAACCTTGCGTTGTGTGGTGAATGATTATGATTATCAGCCGGATGAAGTGACCTATACCTGTCCGGTTGTTGGCGAAGTGGGGACATTGGATATTCTCTATGATTATGAAGCACTCAAAGCCACAGTTGATCGTGACAAAATCAGCGCGAGTCGGG
>JANQRM010000303.1 GCA_028284565.1 Anaerolineae bacterium
CGATTGAACCGAGCATTATGCAATTCAATAACTTTTCAGCACGGGTGGAAGATGTCGTCGTGGCGCGACCTGATGGTGGTGAGAAGTTGACGAATGGCTGGCAAGAACTCATCGTCATCGACAGTTAATCGTCCCATGACAACTGAATTGTTGTTCCGATGCAAATGGCTATGCATTTGCATCCCACTTTGCATTCATTCTGTGATACGCTGACTATGAGTAAATGAAGATTAACAATCGAGTACAGATAATCGAACTTGCTCAAGTGCTGGCGAGTTAAACCGCTTTTCAAACCTAATCCTTACTAATCATCGAAGGTGTGGCAACAAACGGCAACAACCGCCTGCTCACTTGCCGAAAAACAGTTTGCATTGCCGGCAATAAAAATTGAAAACAACATTTCACAAACCAATTTCAAACACTTAGCGCAAATGAAAGCAAAAACATGACAGAGCGACAACGGGCATTTAGTGGGGTAGCAACAGAAGAACTGGCAGGTTATTGTCGGGCGATTCGCGTGGGCAATGTGATTCACGTCTCCGGCACAACCGCTACGAATGAAAACAACGAGGTCGTTGGTGTGGGCGATATGCGCGCCCAAGCGGATTTCATCCTGCAAAAAATCGAGAAAGCCCTCCAGCAACTCGGTGCGACACGGGACGATGTGGTGCGGACACGCATCTACATCACAGATGCGTCATTGTGGTTGCCAGTCTCAGAGGCACATGGGGATTTCTTTAGGGGCATTCCCCCTGCCAATACACTCGTTGAGGTCAGTGCCTTGATTGGTGATGACTATCTGGTGGAAATTGAAGCCGAAGCCATTGTCACATGAAATTCAGCCTCCGCTTTAACAATGACTTACCTGTTAAGGATTATATTCCCTTAGCTCAAACTGCCGAAGAGGTCGGGTTCGATCAATTTTGGGTGAGCAATGATTTGTTCCTGCGAAGTGCTTCCGTCATTCTGCCGACCCTCGCCACAGCGACTGAGACTATTCAACTGGGTTCGTGCATTTTCAATCCCTATACCATCCATCCCTCTGAATTGGCAATGTTCTCAGCAACGATGCAAGAACTCTCCGAAGGACGCTTCCTGCTGGGGATTTCATCGGGTGCGGGGGATTTCTTGAAGTGGATTGGCATCCAACAGAAGAAGCCCCGAACCGCAGTCGTCGAGAGCATCCAACTGATTCGCAAGTGGTTGCTCCAAGATTGGGAAGAAACACAGAACGAGATTTTCCAATGTGAAGCCGAAGCCTATCTGCGATTTTCATTGTCCGGTCAACAAGTGCCGATTTACATTGGCGCGATGAGTCCCAAGATGCTGGGTGAGATTGGCAAGATTGCGGATGGTGGCTTGCCCCTCCTCTTCCCACCCGAACACTATCGAAACGTACTCCCTCTCATCAAAGCCGGAGCAGAAGAAGCCGGACGTAAACTCAGTGACATCGACATCGCCGCTTGCATGTGGGTGTCTGTCTCGGAAGATGCCGCATCTGCAGAGGATGTGCTGAAAGAAAAGATTGCCTATTATGGTCATGCCATGAGTCCGACGATTCTCAACAATCTCGGACTAACACACTCGGACTTCACGGACATTGAACATGCGATGCAAACCGAAAATGATGTCGAGAAAGCCAAGTCACTCGTCACACCCCAGATGATGCAAATCGGAATTGCGGGGGATGCTCAGGCTCTGATTGAACGTTGTGAGCAACTCGTGGGGATGGGAGTCAACCATCTCAGCTTTGGTCCCCCACTCGGACCTGAACCACTCGAAGCGATCCGAGTCATTGGTCGAGATGTCATTCCGCATTTTCGCAGAATTTGAACCGCCAAGTCACAGAGAACGCAGAGGGAGGGCTATCCTAGGAATTGAGCAATCAGTTGAATAGCGGAGATTGTTCCTGAAAAATTCGACGAATGCTGAAGCATATTGCCAAGCTGTGTAACCACTTTTCCAGCCTTTTGCGCTCTCGTTTGTTCGTCTTGTCCAGCTTGTTCTAATTCTTGTATGGCTTCTTTTAGTTCTGGATTTTGTTCAATCGTTCCTGCTAGTAGCTTTTGTAATTCAAGAACCAAAGCCTGTGGAGTTTGTAAAGTGCGATATTTTGTGAAACGGAAATCTATCTCAGCAGCATTTATCAACTCTTGTAGCAGTGTGACTGCTATTTTTCTGTGTCCACCAGTGGTTATACTATCTTCTACAGTTATGAGATCATATTTCTCAAGTTCTTTAATAGAACCTAGTTTGGGAGCTGGTAACTTATCATTTACTATTCCAACTCCCCAATTTACTCCGCGAGAATTTCCTAATTTAGAATAATAAACAAGTTCAAAATAACTCTCTATTTCGTCTGTTTGCCACGCATTTACGAGCATAGTAGCAACTTCTTGAGTATCAGGATGAAGGGGATAAACGTTTGTCATTATTCTGTACCTTAGATTGAGTCAGGTTCTTCTTGATTCTACCATCTCCTTAATCTCTTGTACGACTAACTCAGGCTCGGAGAATTGCGGGAAGTGGGTGCTGTTAGTGGCGATGACTTGCTTGCCTTGTGGAGATAAGTCAACAAGTGTCTTCTGATTATCTTGACGAATTTGGAAGGCTTCGTCCGACATGAAGAAGCGTGGTGGGCGTTTGCCTCCGGTGATGACTGTCACCGGGATGTCTGGGAATGGGTTCGCTCGCTGAATTTGTGTCATGGTTTGTGGAACGTGTTCGACTTCAGCATTGGGGTCGATAGGTCGCAATTTATCAAACAATCCCAAGACACCATTGATGAGTCGTTGCGGAGTGGTCTGATACTTGTCTTTCAAGACTTCATCGTCCACAGCCGCCGATTCGAGGAAGACAACACCTGCCACCTCATCAGCAAATCGTCTGGCGAAAAGGTTGGCATACAATCCGCCAAGTGAATGTCCAACCAAGAGATAAGGGGGTGAAATATCAACAACTGATAGCAGTTCATGGAGAGTTGCGACGACTGCTTCACCCGTTTGCGGGGATTTGGGCTTATCGCTCTTGCCGATGCCCAAGCGATTGAAGGCAAGTACCGTGCTGAGTGATTCGAGTTGTGAAAAG
>JANQRM010000431.1 GCA_028284565.1 Anaerolineae bacterium
CTTCTGCCGACACGTCGCTCACTCTCTTGTACAATCAAAATACGCTTTCAGAAAGCACATTACATTGGAGATTTCAGCTTTCTCAATAAATCAACCCCTGACTCTAATCCTGCGCCGATTAAATCAATTAAGACCCAGTTTTCAAGTAACAGGTCGCCCTCTCGTTTCCAGAAGTCCATGATGTTCCAACCTATTTGTTTATAAGTCGGCGACCAATCCATGTAATCATTTCGGTGCGTGCCGACCAAACTGGGCCAGCCAGTCGATGCGGCGAAACAACCTTCTGCGATGCGCGCTTGATGTCCTACTCCTTTACGGTCAGGAAAAGCGCGGACGATTGGTCCCTGTGCATTTTGTTTGAATTCGTCTAAGCCATAGGCAGAACCAATTCCCACTGGACCATGCCACACCATATGAGGATGCCAAAAGCGTTCCAATCCCTGACTATCCTGATTTTGTTGGTCGTAATTGTTGAGTCCGCCGAAGATCATGTCTTCGACCAGCTTGAGCGATTTTCTGGATTCCGTTGGGTCTTGAGCAGATAGGAGTACCCCGTCGCCTGTCATGGGTCCCGAACTCCAGATGTCACGACCATAGTTTGGAGGCAAGAGTGAGATGCCACCTTGCCGGATGAGGTCGATGAGGTCAACAAGGATTCGGATTTCGCTGACTTTTCCGTCTTCGACTTTACAGAATTCACCAAAACGGAAATGGACACTCGTCCCGCTCGCTGGAATCTCTAGCCAATCATTCGCAAACGTGCCGATGAAATCACCTGTGCCACAGACCCAAGTACTGCCTTCAAATTCGCCACCAATAAAGTGATATGGACGACGAATCAGGTCTGGAATCGCTGTGTGTAAAGGTTGCCAGAATTGCGAATATATTTGTGACGCACCTTGTAGATGGCGAAGTGGCTGAAAGCCGTGCCAGATAGCATCTTGATGGATGTACTGAGACAAGCCTTCAACCGTCCCGCCTTGATTCATCGCCCGCCAATAGTCCCAAACGAGAACTTTACCTGTTTGGAATGACATTATATTGAGTATCCTTCGATGTTATGACGACGAGTCATCTGCTATCCATTAACCTTTAACTGCGCCAGCCGTGAGACCTTTCACCAAATTTTTCTGGAAGAAGAGAATCACCAGCATAATGGGTATTGTTGCCGAAACTGCTGATGCGGCGGCTAAGGTGAGATGCCGCGGGTCTTCCCCTCCCGTGAAACGCGATATAGCGACTGGCAGTGTCCAGTTGGATTGTGTAAGCAAGCGCACCAGCAAGAATTCGTTATACGCCAGCAATAAAGAGAACAGTGCTGTCGAGATGATACCGGGCCAGACAATTGGCACAATAACACGCACAAAGGACACCAAGCGACTTGCCCCATCGACCATTGCCGATTCTTCAAGTTCCTTTGGTACCTCCCTAAAGAAACTGCGTAGCATCCAGATGGTAAAGGGCTGGTTCACGGCGACGAGTGTAATGATGACGAGAAAATGTGTATCCGTGAGTCCAGTTACTGTACCGATGTAGAAGTAGGGCAAGATGAAAGCGAGACGCGGCAAGGCACGGAAGGCAAGTGCAGCAATTAAGATGATCACGGCAAGGATGCCTGCGTAGCGTGCCAACCCGTATCCCGCCAAACAGCCGATACTGATAGAAACGACAATCGTTCCGACAGTTACAATCAGCGTGTTGATGAAATAGTCATAAAATTGCGATACATCCACAATGCGGGGGATAATCCACAAGAGTAGTACAAATCCCGCCCCTACAATCGCGTAGATTAACCAATTGGAGATGGGGATGTACCGGGCAAAGAGCAAGGCACAAACGAGCAGTACCACCGCCAATAGCAAGAAGAATGCAATGGTCTCCCCACCAGTTTCTGGAAGAGAGCGTAACCAGACCTCTTGATAATTCTCCCATGTGGGTTCAAATCCCCAGAACAAAGGCGTGCGTGAATTGGCATCACGGAAGGACTTGAAGGATTGCAAGGTTGTCCACACAAAGGGAAACGCACTATAAACTGCAAATAACGTCAAAATCACGTGAATCGCCAGCCGTCCGAATGGATTTTTTATTTTCCTCATGATTAACGCTCCGCAATCTGTTCTTTATAAGAAATGTAGAGATTTGGAATCAACACAATCAAAATGCCGACCACTGTGAGAACCGCCATGGCATTCGCTTTGCCGAGATTCTGTACGAGTGTCGCTTGTTGGAATGTGTAAGTCATGACCGTATTGGCTCGATAAATCGGGTTGAGTTGATCACTGAGGACAAAAACACTGTCAAAGACGCGATAAGCATCCATGATAGTGAACAAGAGAATGAAAATTGTCAGAGAATTCACATGAGGAATAACTATGTGACGAATTTTACGATGCCATGAAGCCCCATCAATTGAAGCCGCTTCCATCAAATCAGCAGGCAGAGTTTGCAAACCAGCGAAGTAGACAACCAACGTGAAGGGGGTAATGTACCATACGCCATAGAAGATAATCAGCAATTTGACAGAAAACTCAGTCGGTCGATAGCGGACATCGAAAATTTCTTGATATAAGTAGGTCAATGGACCAGATGCTTCAAAGAGTTGCTTAAACATCAAAGAACCCACAATCGGCACGATGATGAACGGCAATAAAAATATCGACAAGTAAATTCCGCGTGAAATGACGGACACTTGATCGAGAATCAGTGCCATCACAAAGCCAAAAATAATCACAAGAGGAACAACAACAACAATGTAAGTCACGGTGAATACAAGCGCACGCCAGAACTGTTCATCTTCCAATACATCAACGTAATTTGCCAAACCGATGAATTCTGGAGCCGTGATGTTCTGAAAATTCATGCGATTCATGCCCAGATAAATTGCCATTAACAGTGGGATGAGCATCAGCAATACCATAATGAACATGCTCGGCGATGCAAAGGCTAAGAAGGTATCACGTTTCATAAGAATATCCTAAATTATTGGGATGCAACGTGTATGGAGGGCAAAGGCTCACAAATGTGAACCCTTGCCAGAGGAAATAAGACAAGCTCTGTCTTAACCGTCGATATAACCTTGAGCGATTGCTTCTTCAAGATAGGCTTCTGCCGCGGCATCCAAGGCTTCTTGTGGTGTCATATCGCCTGACCCAACTAATGGCAAAAATTCGCCCAGTCTTGCACGCACAATGCCAATTGCCGGATGTTTATCATAACTACCAATACCTTCTGCAACGGTAATACCAGCCGCTTCGAGGTAGGGACCGCCGAATTCGGCTACAGATAGACGCGTTGTCATACCGACGGTAGCTGCACGTTCTTGACTTTCTTCATCAGCCGCTTCCATGATAATCTGGAAGATCAGTTCAGGATCATTGGTGACTGTGGCTGGAATGCCATAGAAGTCGTTCCATGCTGAACCTGCACGGAGGCTATCTTCTGTCACACGCGGAGCCGGGGCATAGGCAATCACATCCACAAGTTCAGTACGTTCCGGATCGCTCATATTTGCCGCACGACTTGCCCACATATTAGTAGCTGGCAATGTACCTAATTGGAGAGCGACTTCTTGATCATTCAGAGTGAAGGAGTACCCGAAATCACCCATGCAAGCGTCCGCAACGTCAAGGATAAGTTCGACAGCTTGAACCCCTTCAGGTCCATTGAAACCGGGTGTAAGGTCTTCGTTGAGGAAATCACCACCAAAGGCACGCAGGAATTGGAAGAATTCAATTTCCCATGCCCAACCTGCCGATAGGTTAATCGTAAAGGGTGCATCGAAGTCACGATTGTCGAGACCGATGGTTTCACAAGCGGCGATAACTTCTTCATAGGTTTCAGGTACTTCAAGCTCGAATTCCTCAAAGATATCACTTCGGTAGATGAAGTGCAGAGTATTGCCTACAATCGGTATACCGTAAATTTGACCATCAATCGTCACAGCATCCCAAGCGGCTTGCGGGATGTCATCAAGGTTGTACTCATCACGGTACTGATCAATCAGGTCATTCAGTGGCATCAACCAGCCCGCACCACCCCATTCAGCAACACCTGAATTGGCAAAGTGTACGATGTCAAATGGTGAATCGCCACCTGTTGATAGTGCCAAACGGACTTGCTCTTGGGCATCATTTGAAGCTAGCAACTGCGTATTGACAGTCAGATTTTCCACGTCATTGCAACTCGCTAGTTCTGCGGCATAGAAATCAGTGATAGGGAACGACCAGCCCATCATGTTGATTTCAACCGACTCTGCGGGGGCATCAAGATTGCAAGTCCCTGCGTCCTGTGCAAATGTCGGAATCATTAATGCCAACATTGCGACTAAAAGAACTACTTTTTTCATGAGAAACTCCTCACTAAATGGTTTAGAATTTTTGTAAAAAGGTGTGTCTGTTTTTCAGACTGCACCACCTTTTCCAACAATTAGACCCTGAACATTATCCTTTGGGACGATGAATTTGTTTGAGAAGCGCGAATTCATCAAATAATGTCCATTCGTTTTGCACTTTGCCATCTTTAATCAGGTGATGACTCACGCCCATCACTTGGATGGGATGACCTGTTGGTTCACCATAAATGCCATAGCCAGTGTGCGTTCCGCGCATCGTCCAGCGAGTAGCAGTCCGATAGCCTGATTGTTCGTCTCCCACCGAACAGAAATGTTCAATCGTCATGGCTAAATCTGGGAAGGGTGATAGGAGTGACAAGACATAAGTTTGATAATCTTCATGCCCTTGACTCTTTCGCATGGATGCCGATTCCAACATCACCGATTCAGCAAAATAA
>JANQRM010000464.1 GCA_028284565.1 Anaerolineae bacterium
AAATGCGTCGAATTCTGCGTCCGGGGGGGACAGCGATTCTGCTAGAGACGATGGGGACGGGCAATAAGCAACCTCAACCGCCGAATGAAGGATTGGCTGAACTCTATGCTTGGTGGGAGCAGGAACATGGCTTCCAAACCCGTTGGATACGGACGGATTACCAGTTTGAGTCGGTTGAAGAAGCGGACCGATTGACACGCTTCTTCTTTGGGGATGAACTGGCTGACCGCATTGTTGATGAGCAGATGACGATTCTGCCGGAGTGTACGGGTATCTGGTGGCGGGCATTTGATTAGCTGAATTGTTGGTTGATTGTTTGCGATAGGTTGGTGTTCTTTTGGCATATTCGATGCTGATTTGATGAAATTGCCCGGATTGATGAATTTTTGCCTGAAATAGTGAGAAAAAATCCCTGCTAGCAGGGGCTAGCCGACAAATATTTGAGTCATGAGTTGATTAACAGATGGGAAATTTTCGGTTTGAATAAAGTTTGAACCGAGTTAGAAATCTTGCCTATCAACGACCAATTTATGAGTTGTTCAGGTGCTGATTTTGTGGTTGGGGCATGCCCCAACCCTACAAATCTGTTGGTTTGTTCATCTAAGCGTATCATAAAATGTGATGAAGGTGTGATACATTTGGCTATGCATTTTTAAAGGATTTTATGCCTTTAATTTGGGAATTATTGATCTAGTTTAAGCAGGATATTCTCAATCATTTGGCAAAGTTCTTCCGCACCACGTCGATCTAATGAAATTATTGATATGGAGTATTGAGTAATTTCATCATCAGTGGCAATTTGGTAGTTAATGTTTCTCTAATCTGAAATATTCGTAAGTACAAATCCTGTTGAACAAAAAACAAAAGATAATTGGTTATGATGTTATTTCCTTCAGAAGGTACTCGTAGTTGGCGATAATACGTTTCAGAAGAAGTGTCATTTGAAATTATTATCTCAAAAGGAAGGTCTTTTTCTGCAACTTCCTTGAACATCGGTTTTGATGAATAGGACCCTGTAGTTTCTGGCTTTTAAGTTGGATAATTGAAACCATTTCTTGAGCAATGTCTCGTTCTAAGGTTATAGCTTGACCAATGGGAGTTGTTAGCGGAAGCCACCTTAGTTTTTCGATCATAAAAGCTATTATTAGAATCGTTTGCAATATCTGGCGACACTAAATATTCTTGCATGACTTTATTGGCATCTAATTTCATCCATTTTTCCATCGATTGTTCTCCAATTTAATTTATAGATTGCTATTGTCGAGTGAGCTATAAAGGTTTAACCATTGCTCTATCACATGCGTAATGGAATAGCGTGATTGAATGGCTTGGTAGGTATTTTGGTGATGTGCTATATATTTATCATGTGGCATGTCTAAATAAACTTGGATGGCATCTGCGAGAGCTTTATCATCCCCAACAGGCACAGCAACACCTAAATCATTATCATCGGGAAGGATGCCAACTTGTGTGCCGATGGTGGGTAGTCCGCAAGAGGCGGCTTCTAGCGTGACCATGCCGAAAGATTCATGGCGTGAGGTTAGGACATGCAGGGTTGCTTGATGGAAATGTTTTTCTAAGTCTTGATGTGCGACTTTGCCGAGAAAGTGGACTTGTGATGCTATCCCCAAATCTTTTGCTAAATTAACTAGCTTAGTGTGTTCTGTGCCTTCGCCTATAATGTCGATTTCGATGTCGTTGAGGCGGGCAATGGCATTGAGTAGGGTTTGCTGGTCTTTGATGGGGACGAGAGAGGCAACATGAATAAGGCGGTGTTTTTTTGGCGGTATGGTCGGTGGTGAGAAGTAGCCTGCGCCGAGTGGAATCTGGTGAATCTTATCCGATGGGATGCTGTAGCCTGCCTGTGATATACAGTTAGCAGAATAGGAACAGTGTGCGATGATGGCGGTTGCTGATTGCAAGGCTTGCCCCACAATCCAGCGACTAAAGCGACTGCGTTGTAAGCCGTAATTGAGGTCATCGAAGCCGACGAGTTCGCCACCACCGATGGAGACGACGCTTGGTATCCCCAAGAATTTCCCAGCCCAACCAGACAGCAATCCAGTTTCATCTGCCCAGAGCGCGTGTAACACGTCGAAGGGTTTTTCTTGATGAAGATTGCGAATGAGTTTGAGGGTTTTCATCCACAGGCTGAATCGTCGCCAACCGCGTGTCCAAGTACCGACTCCGAGTGGGTAGATTTGAATATCGCCAACACTATAGGGCTGTGTCGTATGCGGATAGCGGAGTGCGATGACCCGGACATCATGTTGTTGGGCGAGGGCTTGGGTCAGGTGTTGATGCACGGGAATCGCCCAATCATCTGCGTGTGCGCTGAAGCCGGGAATGAGAAAGCCGATGTTCATCCATCAATCCGAAAGAGGGTGTAATTGCCATTGCGTGCGATTTGCGTGAGTCTGCGTGTATCCCGAAACCAGAGATAATTGATTTGTGGGATTTGCCCCTGCCATTGATTTTCGATGACCCAGACGTTGAGCAAGAGATAGTCGTCTTTGCCCCGTTGCCAGCGTTGGTTGAGCAGGTTGGGCGATTCGTAGAAGATTTCGAGGACTTCTAGGTCGGTATAGGTTTGTAGGGTGAGGGTTAAGCCAAAGGTGTAGAGGCGTTCTCCTTCGGGAATGATGTCTTTTGCCCATTGTGCAACGAGCTTATCGCGCTGGTGAATCTCGATGAAGTCGTGGACGTGGGTGTTGGTAAATTGTGCCATGTGTCCTAAGCCGAAGAGGGCGATGGTGAGTAGGAAGATTGTCCCCGCTTTGGAGCGCATATCCCCAGCCCCTCCCCAATTCTTAGGGAGGGGGGCTTTTATGAAATCAAGGGGAGCGATGGATTTTAGATTTTTTAGGAGTGTCCCAATAGAATCAAAGCCGAGGGCGATGAAGATGGCGATTGCTGGGAAGACGATCATGATGTAGCGGATGTTTTGGTAGGGGATGCCAGCGTGGAAGATGTAGGGAAGTAATATCCAGCCGAAAAACAATATAAAAGTATATTTGGGTATGCGGCGCAGTGCAACGACGATGCCGATGATAATAAATGGTGTGAAGATGGGCGAGAGGTAAATCACATCACCAAAAGGAGCGAGATAATACCGTCCGTTGGTTGTGGCGTAATTTAATGTGCCATCCACCACATTAAATTGATTTTGAATAGCGTTGCTAAGATTCCAACCCGTGAGCCAAGGGTGATCCAAAAAGTTACTGGGATTGATTTGTTTGTAGGCGATTAGTGGGATAAAGACGGGTAATGAGAGAGAGGCTGTGATGAGGCTGTCTAGCCAACGGATTTTTCCGCGCCAGCCGATGAGTAAGGTGATGGCAAAGGCTGGCGCAAGTAAAGCATAAACCCAGCGTGTGACGATTGCCCAAGCTAATGCGTATCCGCATATTATCAACCAGCGACGTTTTTCGGTTTTGACGTGTTTGATTAAGGCGAAAGCACTGAGCATTGCCCAGAACAACGCAGGAATGTCCGACATGATGACGACACTCGATTGGACAACTTGTGCGCTGATGGCTAATAAACAGGCGGGCAGGATTGCGCTGAGTCGGGAGATATTGAGTTGACGAGCGATGAGATACATCAATTGGGCGAGTGAGGCGCTAAGGATGATGTTTAAGCCGAGTGCAGTGGTTACTGATTCGCCAAAGATGGGGAAGGTGAGTGCGAGTAAAGTGGGATAGCCGACTCCAAAGAAGAATATGCCGGGTGGTTGGAGGGTTTGTACGAAGTTGAGGAGTTCGCCTGCGAAGTTGTAATAGGCATAGGCATCTTGCCCGTAGAGTCCGTCGAATTGGGTGGGGATAATGAACCAGAGGCGGATGGCTAGGCTGATGGTGAAGAGGAGGAGAGGGATGATGAGGTCTTTAATCCCCCCAATACCATGTCTATATCCCCCCTCTACCACGCCTAGAGACAGCGGTTCATCTCCTCCCATTTCATAAGGGGAGACTTGCTTCCCGATTCTATCTTTACCATGATTCCGTGTATAGATACTACGGAAGTACAAGCGGAGACTTTTCTTATGACGGTAAGTTAGTTGATTTATGAATAGGTCGCCAGAGGAGGATGACGGCGAGCCATTCGATGATGAGTAGGACAAGTGCGACTCCGATTGCACTAAGTGTTGGGATGAGCAAGATACTTAGGATGACCTGCACGATGAGAACAATTGCATTGACTTTATTTACCCAACTTTCTTGTTCATATGCGTACCAGTATAACGTCCGTCCGGCGCGGAGCAAACTGGGCAAAAGCGACCAGCCGAGTAATTGTAGGACTTCTGTGGCAGGAAGAAAATCCACTCCATAGGTGAGTAGGAGGATAGTGTGTGCGAGTAAAGTCAAGGTGATGGCAACGAACCCGCCAAAGCCAGCAAGACCGAGACTTATTCGGCGGAAGAGTCTTTCCATTTGCGCGGGATTGGCAATCAACGCAGAGAGTGCTGGAAATAGTGCGCCAAATAGGGCGTTGGGGAGCATCTTGCCTGCTTCGATGAAACGGCTAGCGGCGGAGAAATAGCCGACTTGACTGGTGTTGGTGTATTGCTCTAATAAGATGATGCTGATTCTGGCTTGGAGGGCGGCTAAGATGGCGGCGATGGCGAAAGGGAAAGCGCGCCGGAAGAGTCGTTTGATATCGAGTGTGTGTTTGCTATCTGATTGATAGAAGGCTTTGCGATAGATACCCCATGCAACGATGAGTTGTCCGGTGGAGGTAATGGTGTTGACAAGGAGTGCGTCGATGACATCCCCACCATTGAGGAAGACGAGTGCAGTTAAAGTCACCTGTGATATGAGCATCCCGATATTGAGGAAGGCAATGGGGCGCATGATTTGGTGGGCGCGGAAGATGGCGGTGAAACTGCCGTAGTAGGGCAATATCAAGATGAGGGGGGCAGAGATGAGTATGCCCTGTACGACGAGTGGGTCATCGCTAGCGAGTGGGGCAAGTAGGAGCGTGACGAGTAGGAGAATGCTCCCTATCCCCAGACGAAATAGGGTGGTTTGTTGGAGATAAGCGTGGCTTTGGCTTGTGTCTTGGGCGACATCGCGGGTGATGAGTGTGCCGAGTCCCCATTCGGCAATGAGCGTGAGGGGGAATATCCATGCGAGGGCGGTGGTGTAAACTCCCAAACCACCTTCACCGAGCGTACGTCCAATCAAGACCGATAGTAGGAATGATAAAACTGCACTCCCACCATTGCTGACGAGAAGCGTGAAGGTATTGCGGGATAAACGGCTGGTCATCTAGCCATCAAGGATTGAGAGCATCCACAAATTGCGGTCTGTAGCGTTGTGGAAGAGGATATGCTGACCATCTGCTGAGACATCCCAATCCCCATTCATAATGGTAAAGGGTTGGGTATCGGGTTGAGTCAGGAAGCGGTTCTCTCCGGTTGGGATGTGATAGTAGGCAAGTTGGTGGATGTCCGATTCGGGGGTGAAGGGGACATAATAGAGACTGTCTGTGTCGCGCCATCGCCATGCACCGAAGAAGGGCATCTTTTGGGCTTGTGCGCCTTCTATGGTTTCAATGGTGTAGATTCCATCATCTGCAGGGTTGTCTTGATAGTTGATATAGAACATTAAGCGTCCACCACCGGGGGCAATCGTGAGTCCACGGAGTTCGCGCCATGTGCCGAGTTCAAAGAGACTGTCGTCACGGACATCATAAACAAAGTAGGTGCGGGTGCGTTCATCACGAGTGGAAATGAGTAAGCGGGAGTCATCGAGCCATGTTGCGCCTATGTTGGTCATGGTGAGGATTTGGCGGGCTTCTGTGCCTGCGAGGGTACTGACAAACATGGAGACGGTGACTTCATCTTCGCCAAAGAGGGGGGCTTCTTGTGCCATCCATAATATGAAGGAGTTATTCGCGCTGATGGCTGGTATCGTATCTTGGATGGGTAATTGAACAGATAAACCATCGGATAGGCGTTGAACCACGCGGACGTTATTGACTGTTGTTATCTCATATTGCCAATCGGCAGAGCGTATGGGTGGCGGGGCTAGTCCGACGGTGTTGATCGGCTGTTTGGTGCTGGCTGACCATTCCATGAGGCTGGCGGGTTGTCCGGGTCCGCCGTCAATCGTATAGAACAAGTCGCCATTCGTCGGATGCCAATAGGTATTCCAGCAACAGGCATCAAAGCTGACGGGTTCCATTCGGACCGTGGCATTGGGAGCGAGTTGTCCAAGTTGACGATTGAGCGGTGGCATAGTTGGCGGACGATCTTCAAAGCGGCGTGGATAGGCATTGACATAATTGTTGAGTTGAAATCCGCCAAAGGTGACATTGGGTTGCTCTTCGATACTCATCCATTGACGCGCATTATCGAGATTTTGTTGGAATAGCGGATAGCTAAAGCCACCGATGAGGGCGAGGCTGTGCCAACTCGCGTCGGTATAGGGGACGGGGTTGAAGGTGGTGCTGTAATTGCTGGAACGTAATTCATAGTGTAAGTGGGGGCGTGATGTGCAGGTGGAATCGGGATCGCCAGAAAAGCCAACAATATCGCCTTGCCGAACTGGCTGTCCGCGTTGCAAAGTCGGTGTCATCAAGAGATGTCCATAGAGTGAGGTCAAGCCGAGTTGCGGGTGACTCAAAATGAGATTGTGGGGTGCGGAGCCGAAGCTGAGGTTATCGACAAATTCGACCACACCATCTGCGACTGCAACAAGTGGCGTTCCACAGGGCATGACATAATCAATGCCGAAGTGGATGCCTTGTCCGGCACTGTACCAACGTTCTGCAAAATTATATGCGCCAATCGTATTACCATAGGGTTGCCCGAGCATCCATGTCGAGGGACTTGGCGGGGATTCCATCGGCAGAATCAACGGTCTATCGGATTGTTGCTGTGCCTGAGTTGGAAGAATTATAATTAGGATAAATAATAAGAATGTCAGTCGCTTCATTATCGAGTTCCTCAACCAATCATATCGGCAATGACCACTAGCCGTTCATAATAGATGCCTTCTTGTGCATGAAAAGAGGGAATGTCGCAGGTAATCAGTGTCACGCGATTGTGTGCTGTCGGATAGACGACGCTTATATCTGTATAATTGACGGTACGAATATCGGTGACGACATAGCGTTGGATGCGTTCACCGTCTTGTACAATAACTTCATCTCCGAGACGAATCCCGTAGAGATTGTTGAATATCCCAGCTGAACCATCTGGCATTTGAGAGTGTCCACCGAGTGCCATGTTGCCTACACCATCGATCCATGCCGTGCCTTGTAGATGTCCGACTTGTGGCTCCCACGGATTAATCGCCCAACTCACGCCATCGAGAGGAAAAGTCGTGATGCCCACTTGGATTCCGGCGGACGGGACAGAGAGGACGCGCCCGCTTGTGGGTCGCTGTGGTGCTTGGGATACATTGGAAACTGTGGTTTGTGTTTGATTGTTGACAATGACGACAGGACGTTGACTTTCAATTACTGTTTCGATGGTGTCTGTATCGACATTCCATACGCCGAGTACCCCATCTGTCCCGACTGAGGCAGCGAGGGTGCGGTCTGCATTGAGGGTGAGGTGTGTAATCGGCGCGCCGTTGCCACGAATGAAGGAGAGTTCTTTGCCGAGTTCAATCTCACCATCGACATCCCAGAGACGAACTGTGCCATCTAATCCTGTAGACATCGCTACGCCTATCTCCGACGTGAAGCCGACTCCCATAACGGGTGCGAGATGCCCTTCCATAAGCAAGGGTTCAATTGATTCGTCGCTATCTTTAGCGTTTTCAATATCCCAGAGCATGACATGCCCGTTTTGATCGCCTGACAGTAAGGTGTTGCCATTGGGAGAAAAGACGAGGCTAATAATCGTGGCGTTATGTCCCTTTAGTGGAGCAAGCCACATGCCTGCTTCATCCCAGATGCCCCAGAGCCAGAGTGTGCCGTCTACCCCGCCGGAGGCTAATGTTGTGCCATCGGGACTGAGTGCAATATCCCAGACAGCTCCGCCATAATGCTCAAAATTGGCGACGATGGTTTGTGTCTGCCAATGTAACACGACGATTTGTCCATCTAGCCCAGTCGAGATGAGGAGTTCACCATCGGTTGTGAATAGCAATTCGCTAACTTCTTCCGTGTGATGCTCAAGGAGCGCAATGGATTCACCTGTGTTAATATCCCAAATCCAAATCGCATTGTCGCGTCCGCCCGAAACCAATAGGTTACCATTGGGATGGAAGGCGAGACTTGTCACCCAATCGCCATGTCCAGCGAAGATGACGGTATTGTCACCTGTGTCACTATCCCATAATCGTACTGTATTGTCGCGTCCGCCGGATGCAATTATTTCACCATCTGGACTAAAGGCAACGGCATCCAACGAGCCAGTAAAGACTTGCATGGCAGATACTTGCGTGATGGGGGATTCGTCGATGTTCTCTTGAGCAAGCGCGGGAACTATCAGTAATAAGAGAAGCAATAAGATAAAAATTTTGGAAAAATTCATACCACTAACCGTGATTTTTATTGAGATATTGTAGCCGAAAACGCTTAACAACACCTTACTTAACGTCGCTTGAATTCAATCCAATAATGGTCGGCGAATTTGGAGAGTGGGGATTTGTCGCCATATTTGGTTTCAAGATTAGTCAGCCATTTCAATAGTCGTGGATGTTTTTCAATTACGTTATATACATCGCTGGGTGGTAGGAAGAGTCCAAGCGGTTGCAGGTGATGAAGGTGAAAATACTCGGTAAAGTCTTCAATCATTTTATTGGGGTGGGGATAGGTAATCGTGATCGTTTCGTCGCCTTGTTGGAAATCGGCCTTACCCCGAAACCGACGAGTGGCGACTTTGAAATTGAGGTGAATCCCATGCCAGAAGGTTTCCCAGATGCAATAGGGAGCCATAATACCTAGCCCGACAATCCCACCTTGCGGTACCCGTTGTGCGAGCCATTCTGAGAGTGGATGCCAGTCGGAGAGGCAATTTAATACGCCAAAGTTAGAGAGTACACCATCGTATGTATGTGGTGCTGTGTCAGGTAAGTTATGTAAGTCAAGATGGGTGATGGTAATCAAGGGTTGGTTGGATGTTTTTTCTTGTGCGACTTGCCGCATGGATTCACTTGCATCTGTGGCTGTGACTTGAATGCCATGTTCAGCTAAAAACAAAGCATCCTCACCTGTTCCACAACCGAGTTCAAGAATATGGTCGCCTACTTGCCAGTGAGATAATAAGCGTTTATGCACCTGCGCGCGTAGCCATTGCCCGATTTGTGTATTTGTAAAGTCATCATCATAGGTCGGCGCAAGCGTATCGAAGGCACTTTGCATGAAATTATCCGACTAAATCGACATTTGGCATGGGGTTTGCTGGTTGATGGATTTGTTGTCCCTCTGTCTCTTTTTCAGATTGTGTAAGTGCCATGCCTAAGCGTCCGATTTTAGTATTCAACCAGAGTTTGGCTTGTCGTTGAAGAGGGACATTACTATTTTTTCTAGCACGGTTGAGGGCGACTTCGTTGACCATCCAGCGGGTGGCAAAGCTGTAAAAGCGTTTGCTGTAACGTCCAGCGACGGTCAAATCACGGTCTGCATTATCGACCCAAGAACCTTGTCGCAAGACATTCGACTCGACTTCGGCATAATAGGGTGTGCCTTTGATCGGATAGGCAACGGTTGTGAGGAAGACATCAGGGTTGCACATTTTGAGGTGTTCGACGGTTTCTTCTAAGTCTTCAACGGTTTCGCTATCATAACCGAGCATGATGAACATACCCGTTTCGATGCCAGCCTCTTGGAGCATGTGAGTCTTCTTTTGTACATCTTCGACTTTGACCTTGCGTTGCATGGCATCTAGGATTTTCTGGCTACCGCTTTCTGAGCCATTCCATAGGCGATAGCATCCCATGTCGGCGAGTTTGGCAATGACTTTCTCATTCAGACGGTCTGCACGGGAGATACACTCGAAGGGGATTTTGACATTACGCTTGTCGAGTTCGTCCGCATATTTGAAAAACCAGCGATGGTTGATGGCAAAGACATCATCCGCGTACCAGACCAAATCGGGATTGTAGGTTTCCTTTATCCAGAGTAGTTCATCGGCGGCATCTTCGGGTGTTCTGCGTCGGTGCGTATTCCCGAAGACGCTATGACTACACCACGTACAAGTATAGGGACAACCTCGTGCATGAATGACCGACACAGAGCTTTGTCCGTGATGCGTTTTCCACGTTTCCATGTAGCGTGGAATGTCAATCGCTTCTCTATCGGGCCACGGGTGCGCGCTAAGGTCTTGTATCTGTAGACGGGGGAAGTTTTCGGTGTATATTCCATCCTCATCCAAGTAGCTGATGCCTAGAATGTCACCGAGTAGGCTCATGCCATGCTTTGCAAGATGTGGAATCAACTCTTCTAGCGTGAGTTCTCCTTCACCTTTGATGATGAAGTCTGCGCCATGTTGGAGATAGTCATCGGCATAATAGGGTGGATCAGGACCACCGAGTACGACGCGAATATCGAATTGCTTACAGAATTTGACCATTTTCAGCACGTTGCGTTTGGTCATCATGTTGGTGTAGATACCAACCAGTGATGGACGCTCTTGACGAATTAGTTCCTCAAAATCGGACATTTGCTGGAAGGTCGAATCGAATACACCAACATCGAAGCCTTTGGATTTGAGATAGGAGGAGATGTATAAAATGCCGAGTGGCGGGTAGGGCTTCATCACCGCCATTTCGTGTGGGTCATCGAACAAAAAATAACCATGTGCCAATAAAATATCCATCAACCATTCCTATAGAAAATCACTAAAATCGAAATACCATTTTTATTTATCACGGGTGAGAATGGCGGTAATCAAGAGGTCTTGTGTGCGTCCTTCGCTGGGTGGGTGTTGAATGAGACTTGCTACATCGTAGCCTTTCTGTGCGAAGGCATTGAGTTCCTTTTCGAGGGCTTTGTCGGCAAGTTCAACTCGCTTCATGGCTTTGACGAGCGCATGTCGGTCATCTCCCTGTCGACGTGCTTGTGCCATCTCCCAGCCGGGATCGAAGAAGTTGGATAAAAATAAGGTGCGGACTGCAAATTCTTTTTGTGACATAAGGATTTCCAATTATGTTTCGTATATATCTTTGTGGTGACCGATTGCAATAATTTCGATAATTTTCTCTTCTGTTAATCCTATTTCTTCAAAAACCGAACTCGCAGATATTCGCTTGGTTTTACCTTGTTGGTGACGTTTTAATTGTTCAGCGATTTCAGAGTGTAAAGGTTTCTCATCATCTGTATCAGGTAAAACATGCTCAAATTCAAAACGCATAATTTCAAGCTCTTCTCGAAGGATAGACCGTAATTCGCCAACAGTTAGATCCGATAGTTTTGTGGTATCAGTAATTTCGGGTGATGACATTCGTTGCTCCTATAATTTGCTTTATTGTATCACCACATTGGGGATGCGGGTGGGTTCATGAGGCAGTTCTGCCAATTGGTCGAGTTTGCGGTTGGCGAGAGGGAGTGTCAGCCGATGATAAATCATTGCGGCAGTTTGGCGAATCAATCCGCTATGGAAGGCTTGTGGTTTACTAAGGAGTCGTTTGAGATTGCCCCATGTTTTGCGTGAACGGTAGTCTTTATGCACGACGGTATGTAGTTGACGATAAAACTCCGTGGCGAAAGGACCTTGATAGAGCATCGCCATATCTGCGCTATCGTACCAATTGGTGCGCCCTAATTCGCTTTTGACTTGCTCATAGAAGGGTGTGCCGGGGAGTGGATAACTGACGCTGATGCCAATGTCATCGGGCATTAAATCGCGCACCATCTTGAGGGTGAGTTCAATATCTTTGCGGGTTTCTCCCGGATAGCCAAATTGTAAGAAGAACGCGACTTTGACACCATGTTCGTGAAGTTTACGTGTGGCTTCATAGATTTGTGTGACTTGTGTGCCTTTATCCATCGCATCGAGGATTTTCTGACTGCCACTTTCTGCGCCAATCCAGACGATTTGTGCGCCGGCGCGGGCTAATGCAGGGATGGTCTTTCCACGTAGGAGTAAATCCACTCGATTGAGGCTCTTAAATGGGATTTGCAGATTGGCTTCATCCAACAGATCAGCGAATTCTTCTATCCATAAATCACGGATTCCCATGATGTCGTCCATGAACCAAATTTGGTCGGGATTGAAATGTTCTTTGATCCATTGCATCTCAGCAACGACATTCTGTGGACTTCGCGTATTGTATTTTTGTCCCCAGATGGGCTTGGCACACCAATTACAATGAAAGGGGCAACCTCGTGTGGTGACAAGGTTCATGCTGTAATAGCCATGATGCTCTACCCAAACTTTGCGATACTTATCTCTATCGACTAGCTCCCAAGCAGGGAAGGGCAGGGAATCTAAGTCTCGAATCACGGGACGAACTGGTGTTTTGACCATCTCTCCATCATGTAGATAAGCGAGACTTTGGATGTTGTAGAGGTCATCTTCTTGAGCGTTCTCAACTCCAACCGACTCCAGATAATCCATCAATTCAGCAAGTGTTTCTTCACCTTCGCCAATGAGGACATAATCGGCTCCGCGCTCTAAATAGGCTTCGGTGTGATCGGTCATGTCTGCGCCACATACGATGAGGGTACACCCTTGTGCTTTGGCAGAATCCATCATGGCAAACGCCGCCTCACGCATCCGTAGCAGAGTCATTTTGCTGAGATAATTGAAGTTATCCTCATAAATAATCGCATATTTCGGTTGATAATCATCAAGTGCGCGATCCCATTCATCTGTCGAATCTGCCAGCATCGCATCGAACAAGGCGACATCAAAGCCACGTTCTCGCGTATAGGAGGCGGCATAGAGTGCGCCAAGTGGAGGATAGGGTTGCATGGCATCCCACAACTTTTGGTCGAAGCGGAGATAATACGATTGTCCGAATAGAATGTCTGTCATACCACTTCCTATAGTCAAAAGAAGATAAAACGCTTTTTGGGTGTTTCTAACAATTCTAACCCCGACTCCTGCAGTTTGCACTTTTGAATTTGTCGGGCGAGCTTGAGATTAATGGCTTTTGGGACTCCATCAAGTGTGCCGGATACGGTTTTGATATGGGGAAACTTCGCCATTAAATCTGGGTCACCAATTTGTGGGATGCCATCTTTGACAATGAGCTTGATGTATTTGCGACGGTCATCTGGGATAATCCAATCGGCTTTTGAGCCAACATTCAAGTTACCAACATTGGATAGCCCTAATATTTTCGCAGATAGACAGGTCGTCATTGCAATTCCATTATCTGCCATAGGTTGTTGAGTATATGCGCTCGCTTGAAGTTCATCCAATAAATCGCCATCGGCTGTGAGTCGTGAATCACTCCCAAGAGCAATTTTCCCACCCATAAGCAACCATTGCTCGACATCTTCAAACGTTTTACCCAGTAAGTATTTATTCGTTGATGGACACCAAATCAATCCGCGAACTCGCTGGCTAGCATCGGCAATATCGTCTTTGCTCAATCCAACGCCATGTATCAAAACTGTATTTTCACCCACACAACCAATTGCTTTTAACTTTTGGTATTCCTCACTTGCAACTCTGTCTGTACCTTCTGCCAGATGGATAAACCATGGCACATCTTTGGGTGTGTTTTGATAGGATTCGACGATTTCGGCATCGGTGCTGAAGTGGAGGGAATGCGCCCAACCGTAAGGTCGAAACACTCTCACAGGAAAATCTTTATGAAAGAGTTGCGGATGGGATGCACCATGTTGAGCAACGGTTGTGACACCACAGATTAGGTTCTTCAATGCACCGATGAAGAGTTTGTCCCACAAAGGATAGGCTCGCAGGGACTTGTAGGGTTCGGTATCTAACTGTGCGTTGACCTCTTCTCCCCATTCATGAGCATTCGGATAGACCTCACGAAATTTGGTGCGTGGGAAGTGGTTGAGTTCAAGGTGGTCGTGAGCATTGATGAGTGCTGGCATGATTCGATGTCCCTCTAAGTCAATGACGAGCGAGTCGGGATGAGGCTCACGAAGGACAAAATCGGTGGCATACAAATCTCGCTCTTCAATCACCTGATTCCAGCTAGGGTCTTGAATAGAGTTAACAACAGAGACGTTTTTGATATGGAGTGGACGGAGCATGAAATCGTGTTTGGTCGTTAGTTGTTCGCGCTTAATAGCAATTCGACATTTAAGATAGCGGTGTTTTCTATCGGTTCTTCAGGATTTAGACTATAGATATTAAGAGCTTCTTTGGTGGCTTTTACCCCTGCTTCCCAGACCTCATCCGGCATTAACCATGTGGATGACCACATGCGGTTTTCGATGGGATAGAGTAGTTCCTTAGGTGTCTGCATCTTGGTATAGTTGTATTGATAAACTTCATTAATTGATTGCCAACCTTTGGCTCGTATTTGTTCTGGAAGGGATGTTCTTGACAGGCTCACATCTTTGTTGAATTTGGTCGCGTTATTCCAAGCTGTTGCAAGCGGATTGTCATCGCGCCACGAAGCCCAGACTTGTATGAGTGGGGCATCGGGCTTGAGGACACGTGCAACTTCATCAAGCACCCCTGCTAAATCTGCAACGAGATGAAATACATGCACTGCCATAATTGCATCAAAGCGATTATTGGGATAAGGTAACTGTGAGGCATCTGCTTGCGCCAAATAAACACGATTAACGTCCTTTTTGGATTGCAATTGCCTCATCATTTTAGAAGAAATATCTGCGCCGAAGATTTTGTCCACATAAGACGATAGGGGCAGAGCCACCCGTCCTGTTCCGATGCCGATTTCGAGCAAGGTATCTGTTGATTTCAGATTAGCCGAATTCACAATAAATTGAATCAGATAATCTCGCTCATGATCGGGGAAGGCGCGTGTGGCATCGTAATAATCGGCGGCGCGGTCAAAGTTGACGGATTGTTCGGGCATCTGATGAGTCCTTGTTGTGGACGATAGCTACCACTATAACAAGGTTATATGAAATAAAAAAGCAGTCATCGAGACTGCTAATCATCATAGCTCATATTGAGTGACGGAACGCTCTTCACGGCATCATCACCCAACTTGTCTCTTAACTTTTTGCGGAGTTTGGGTGTTTCTTCCCGCCATTTGTCTTGTAATTGCTCTTTACTGGCGCGATGTCCGTCACCTGCATGAGTTAGCATCCCGCGTGCAAGAGATGGTGCAGAGGTGATGACTTTCTGCGCCGTTTCGTAGCCACATGCAGGACACGTTGGTACGGGATCGTTAAAGCCATGACGGAATTCAAAGCGATGCTTACATTCGGGGCATTTGTAATCATAAACAGGCATAAATTGCTGTTCCTAAATTATCAACAGTATGTCTATTATATGTCAAAAGTATCACCAAAACGTTAGATTTATTGCAAGCGAATACGTGGGTTGAGTGCCGCATAGAGCAAATCGGCAATTAAATTAGCTAAAGCAAAGGTCGTCACGATGATCATCGACACGGCTTGTAAGACCGGCAGATTCTTCTGTTCAACGGATTCAATCAGGAGTGACCCCAAGCCTTTATAATTAAAGACAGTTTCAATCACCACCAAGCCACCAATCAACCAGCCGACACTAATGGCAATCACCGTAATCGTCGGCAAGAGAGCATTACGTAGTACATGCCGAACCATGATGTATCGTGGGGATAAGCCTTTGAGGGTTGCCGTGCGGATGTAGGGCTTCTTGAGTTCATCAATGATGCCAGCACGGGTCATGCGAGTGACATAACCAATCAAGACAAAACTCGCTGTAATTGATGGCAATATCAACACGCGCAACCAACCGCCGAGTGAATCGATTGTCGATAGAGGTGGGGTACTAGCTTCAAACCAGCCTAAGCCAAGCGCGAAGATGTTAATCAAGGCAATGCCGGTTACGAATTCGGGTAAGCCAACCACCGAGAGTGAAATCACGGAGACGATACTATCCACCCATGTATTTTCCCATACTGCGGCAAGGACACCCAGCAATATAGATACGGGTATACTAATCAGCATGGTGAAGCCTGCGAGAATCATTGAGTTGCCAAGTCGGTCAAGCACAAAGCCTTGAACCTGTGGATTGCCTGCGCTGTAGGAGACTCCCCAGTCGCCCGTGACAAAACCAAAGAACCAGTCGAAATATTGTTCAATCGCCGGACGGTCTAAACCAAAGCGTTCATCAAATTGGGCAATGGCTTCGTCGGAAGCATCGCGCCCCAAAATCAAGCGGGCGACGTCACCGGGAAGCAGTTGGGTCAGGGCAAAGATAATGGCGGATGTGACAATAATCGTGACAATCAGCAAGAGGATACGACGAACAAGATAACGTGTCATTCGGAGGCGACCTCCGTGTTCAGAGTGTTAGTCTGGAGTTCAGTGAGTTCATCAATAGGAATATGGCAGAGGATTTGGTGTCCGCCAACTGTTTCGCGAAAGGGCGGGTATTCATCCTCGCAGATTGCTCCTATTTTGCGTGGACAGCGCGTATGGAAAGGACAACCACTTGGTTTATTGCTTGGGCTGGGGATGTCGCCTTCTAAGCGAATGATACCCTGTGTCTGCAAGGGGTCGGGTAATGGGACAGCTGATAAAAGAGCTTCGGTATAAGGATGCCATGGAGGTTCGTAAACCGCTTCATTGGGACCCTGTTCCATGACTTCACCGAGATACAACACGACAATCCAATCGGCTAGGTAACTGATGATTTCGAGGTCATGTGAAATCAGTAGGTATGATGTGCCTTTGGTCGCGCGTAGGTCTTTCAGTAGATTTAAGATGACAGCTTGTACAGAAACATCCAACGATGACGTGGGTTCATCTGCCACAACCAACGCTGGATTCGCCGCGAAAGCACGCGCAATCGCTACCCGTTGTTTCTCACCACCACTCAATTGATTGGGATAGCGTGTGGCATATTCAGTTGTCAATCCTACTGATTCAAGGAGGTTATGTACTTGTTCCTTTACAGCCTTCTTATCAGGATTATCCTTACTTAATATCTTTATCGTGCGTCCGATGGTTTGCCCCACTGTTTGGTAGGGATTTAAGGCATCGTGTGGGTTTTGGAAAACCATCTGCAAGTTAGCAAGGGCATCTTGTGAGCGATGGTTGAGGTCTTTGCTCAGGGGGATTTCGCACAATTCCATCTGCCCGCTATCGGCTTCATAGAGGGCAACGATACAACGAGCGAGGGTGGTTTTCCCGCTACCACTTTCACCGACTAAGCCGAGTGTCGAGCTAGAGCGTATTTTGATGCTGACGTTGTCAACCGCTTTGAGGAAGCTGGCTTCTTTGCGTGTTAGTCTGTCGAATAAAGTATGCTCACCAAATTGCTTGCTGATATGTTCTGCTTCCAGCACATAATTGTCTTTATCTTCCACCGTTGGTAGTTGCCCTTTGGGACGGTTGCGCGGAGTCAATTCGCCGGAGTCGATTTCTTCCCATCGCCAACAACGGATTTGCCGTCCATCTTTGATGGATTCCAATGGTGGTTTTTCTGTGAAACACTTGTCAATCGCCACAGGACATCGATCCGCGAAGACGCAGGCATGACCACGCTCTGAAAGTGAAGGTGCAACTCCATCAATGGTCGAAAGGCGGGAGTTGGCTCCAGTCGTGGCACTCGGTAGGCTGGCGAGTAATCCACTCGTGTACGGATGAAGAGGTTTCGCATATAAATCGTGGACGGACGCACTTTCCATCACTTTGCCTGCATAGAGGACGGTCACATAATCACACAGTTGCGCCACAGTCCCTAAATCATGCGAGACATACAATGCCGCCGCCTGTTCACTGTGGATGAGTTCACGGAACAAGTCTAAGATGACGGCTTGCGTGGTTACATCAAGGGCAGTCGTGGGTTCATCAAGAATTAGCAATCGTGGTCGGGTACTGAGTGCCATGGCAATCATCACACGCTGTTGCATCCCACCACTCAGTTGATGCGGATACCGTTTCAGAATGTACTCTGCATCAGCAAGTTTGACACTTAGAAGCATGTCTTCGGCTTTTTGGAGTGAATCTCCTTTGGACATATTCAGATGGAGTTGCATTGCCTCGATCATCTGACTACCAATGGTTTTGGTGGGATTCAATGAAGCAAGCGGGTCTTGGGGCATCAGCGCGATTTCTTTGCCCCAGAGTTGACGCATTTGAGCAGGCGAATAATCGACGATGTTCTTGCCATCGAACCAGATTTCACCCGATGAGATACGGGCATTTTCTGCCATATAGCGCATCAAGCCCAAGCCGAGTGTGGATTTACCACTGCCACTTTCGCCGACTAAGCCATGAATTTGGAGGGGGTTAATCTGTAAATCGACATCGCAAATGACATTGAGCCATTCTTTCTGAATTCGATATTCGATATTGAGATTGGTTGCTTGAATAACAGGGGTATCGCTCATCCGCGTCCCTCCTCATAACGGAAAATCCGACGCAAACCGTCTGATAAGAGGTTGACGCTAATAATCAAGGTGGCGATTGCCAACACCGGATACCACAATGACCATGGCGAGTTGACATAATCTTGACGTGCATCGAGTACCATCCGTCCCCATTCTGGAGAGGGAGGTTGTACACCTAAACCCAAGAAACCTAATGAGGCAACCAAGAAGATGGCATAGGAAAACCGTAGCGAGGCTTCAACGACTAGCGCAGGGAGAACACCGGGTAAAATCTCGCGGAATAGCACATAGATGGTCGATTCACCGCGTAATTTGGCGGCTTCCACATAACCGCTATCCCGGATATTGAGTACGGCACTACGAATCACACGGGTGACAATGGGCGTATACAGCAAAATAATCACAATCACGAGAGCGAGATTTGTTGCTCCCACCGAATTAATAAGGGCGTTCTCGGCATTTTCTAATAAAGGCACGATGGTCGTCAGCATGACCAATGCCAAGACCAAAGCGGGAATTGCTAATAAACTATCCAATGCACGAGAGATGAGTTCATCCACCCAGCCACCGATAAAGCCTGTTGCTAAGCCAATGGTCATCCCAATCAAAACAGAAAAAATGGTTGCTACAGTTGGCAAACCAATCGTGTCGCGCGCACCCCACAAAATACGGCTGAAGACATCACGCCCATTGCGGTCTGTGCCGAAGGGGTGTTCAAGGGATGGGGGGATGTTTTCCAGCTTGGAGCAAATCTCACGTCCTGAACTCGTCGTCTGGCAATCGGTGGTACTACGAAGTCCTTCTCGATAGTTATAAGGCGCGACAGAGGGACCCAAAAATGAAATCAGAATAAAAATGAGAACAATCACCAAGCCAGCAAAAGCAAGAGGACGTTGTGCCATTTGGCGGAGAAAATTGCGACTAGAATCGAGGGTGCGCGATAAAAAGGAGGGTGGAGCCGAAGCTGACTCCACCTTGAGTTTGTCTGTTGTCATGCAGGATTAGCCACTGACGCTAACCGTGCGTAAGTCCGTGCGTCCAGCAAAGGGGTGCATATCCAAACCTTCAACGTTGCTGGCGGATGCGCCAATCAAGGGATTGAAGAAGGGGATAATCACGGGACCGCGTTCTGAAAAAATGGCGGAGATTTGCCCGTAGATATCAGCACGGGCTTCGATGTCTGCCGTCACACGAGCTTGTTCAATGAGACCGTCAAGTTCTTCATCTGCCCAGTGTGCCTCGTTCCAGATACCATCGCTGGCATAGGAGAGTTCAAAGTATTCTTGTGGTGTGGGACGCGAACCCCAGCCAGTAACACCCAATTCAACCGTGAGCCACTCGTCATCGGAGTAGTAGACATTTTCGGGGCGCATCAGGATTTCCACATTGATGCAACCTTCTGCCCATTGTTCTTGCAGAGCAACTGCCATATCGGAGTAATTGAATGCATCGACCACGAAGAACTCAATGGGTGAGTCTGCGCCTAAGCCATCAGGGAAGCCTGCTTCTGCGAGTAAGTCGCAGGAGGCTTGTGGGTCAACTTCGTCGGCAATTGCGCTGAAGAACGGACCATAAATGGGACCGATGGGATCATTATTGCCGACAATTCCGCGTCCATCAAAGAGATCAAGATTCAGCAATTCGCGGTCTGTTGCCAATTTGAAAGCTTGGCGGATGCGAACATCTTCTGCAATTGAGCCTGCATCAGCGCGGAACTTAATCACCGGATGTTGGTTGGTCGGTTTAACGATGACATCCAATCCATCTTCCGATTCGAGTTCTTCTAAGCGGTCAAAGGGAAGGCGGAATACGACATGTACTGTCCCACTGCGAACTGCGTCGATTTGTGCTTGTTTATCATCAATGAAGACGAGAGTGACACTATCGAGTGCAGGTTGACCATCCCACCAGTAATTCGGGTTGGCGGTAAAGGTTGCACTTTCACCCGGACTGAATTCACTCAAGATGAACGCACCTGTTCCATTGAAGTTGGCAAACTGAGCATCGCCCTCGCCCAAGACATTCGGTTCCGTGTTGCCATCTTGCAAGATAAAGGCTTGGTTAGATGCCAGACCAAACGCAAAGTCTGCATTTGGAGCTGTCAAGGTAAAGACGACAGTGTCATCGCCATCCGCTGATACGTCAAAATCACTACCGAGCAAACCGAGTGCGGGCGATTCGAGTTCTTTCAGGCGATTGAAAGTGAAGACCACATCGGCAGAAGAAAATGCCGAACCATCATGGAAGGTCGCACCTTCAACAAGCGATAGTGTGTAAGTCAAGCCGTCGTCGCTGATGTCCCATTCGCTTGCCAAGTTGGGAACAAGTGAGCCATCCGGCGCGACATCAATTAGGTAGTCATAAATGAGGTGACTGAAAAGGACTTCTGAATCAGCTGAACCCAATGCGGGGTCAAGATTCACAGGTGCTTCGATACCCACGCTTAAGTTACCGCCTTGTGCGCCTACGCTGAACACACTGCCAAGGAGCAATACCAAAAGCCCGGTGACGAGCATCATCGTCCACTTTTTGTTATTAAATTTCATTGTGCCTCCAAGCAACAATTGAGATAAGTGAATAGGGTGGGTCTGTCTCCTATTTGAGACAGAGACTACACTATACTATGGCATCCCTCAGAGGGGACTTCTGTAAGCTATCTTACATTAAACATTAAAATTCGATTATTTGTTCGATTCGTCTGGTTCGATTTCCAGCAAGACTGCTTCACCCTGCACGCTATTACCCTCTGCAAAATGAATCGCTTGCACCGTGCCATCATATGGAGCCTCGATGCGGTGTTCCATCTTCATCGCCTCAAGGATACAGAGCAAGTCACCCTTTCTGACTGTTTGACCTTCTTCGACGACTAGTTGAATGAGTTGTCCGGTCATGGGAGCGTGGAGTGAACCGTCTGCTTCGGCAAGGGTGCCGGGTTGAGGAAGAGGTGATACCCATTTCAGATAGAAAGTACCTTGCAAAGTATGTATCCACCAGATGTCATCAGGGGCTTGTGCGGTCATCACGCGCTGTTGATGTCCATCAATTGAAATGGTGAGGTCATTCCCGTCAGTACGTCTTACATCAACTGAAAACGCTTGCCCTCCGATTTGCACCTGATAGGCGGTTTGGTCATGCTGAGGCGAAATCAACACATCAAAGAGTTCATCTTTGAAAACGAACGTATGCTGTATTGGGCGATTAGGATTATTACGCCAATGCCCTACACCAGACTGTTTCGCCAGTGCCACACCGATCAAGGCAAAGGCAGAAATTTCGCGCTCATCCTCTAGCAAATCAGGATTCTCATCAATAAAGTCAGTAGTGATAATCCCTGCCAGATGATCAGTATGGGTCAAGACTCGCCGTAAAAAGTCGATATTATCGCGTAAGCCCAGCAACTGTATCCGACTCAAGCCATAATCCAGCCGACGAATCGCCTCCAAACGAGATTCACCATGTCCAATAATTTTGGCAACCATCGGGTCATAATGCATCGAGATCGCATCACCTGAACGGATACCTGTATCAGAGCGAATAAAGTTCGGCGTATACCAATGCAACACATCGCCAATTACCGGCAAGAACCCATTGGCTGGGTTTTCTGCATAGACACGAGCTTCGATGGCATGTCCTTTGGGTTGGAAATAATAGGTCTCTACGGTTTGTTCATCAGGCAACAATTCATTCAACGTGACACCCCGTGCCACTTGAATCTGCCAGCGCACTAAGTCAAACCCGGTTACCATCTCTGTAACAGGATGCTCAACTTGGAGACGGGTGTTCATCTCCATGAAATAAAAATTCTTGTCATCATCAATTAAAAACTCAACTGTTCCCGCACTATAATATCCGATTTGCGTGGCAATATTAACGGCGACCTCACTCATCTGGCGTCGGAGTTTAGCGGTAAGGGCTGTAGAAGGGGTTTCTTCAATAATTTTCTGATGCCGACGCTGAATCGTACACTCGCGTTCCCCAATGGCGATGATGTTGCCTTCATGGTCGCCAAAGACTTGAATTTCAATATGACGGGGTTCGGTGACATACTTTTCAAGCATCAAGCTATCACTGCCAAAGGCTTGTTGGGCTTCGCGGCGAGCCGCTTCGAGAGAATCCACAAAATCATCTGGATTGTTGACTCGGCGCATCCCTTTACCACCACCACCCAGACTCGCTTTAATCATCACCGGAAAGCCAATCTCTTCAACAGCGTTTAAGAATGCTTCATTGGATTGATCGTCACCTGTGTAACCCGGTACGAAGGGGACATCTTGCAACAAAATCTTCGAGGCGCGCTTATTACCCATTGCTTCCATTGCACCCGGCGGAGGTCCGATGAAGGTGATGTTTTCACTAATCGCCGCATAACTGAATGCTGGATTTTCCGCAAGGAAACCGTAGCCGGGATGGATCGCATCTGCACCAGTTCGTAGTGCGGCCCCGATGATGCTTTCGATACTCAGATAACTTTGCGCTGGCGGGCTTCCGCCGATATGTACCGCTTCATCGGCAAGTTCGACATGCAGGGCATTGACATCGGCATCGGAGTAGACCGCGACCGTCGCCAAGCCCATCTCGCGACAGGTACGGATAACACGGCAAGCGATTTCGCCTCGATTAGCGACCAGAACTTTTCTAATCACGGCGTCCCTCCGTCACCCACTTTGCCGGACGTTTCTCCATAAAGGCGAGCAAACCTTCTTGTGCTTCATCACTATGACGTAACTT
>JANQRM010000481.1 GCA_028284565.1 Anaerolineae bacterium
GGGGATAGATTAGCTGTCGGTGGCGTTGGTGAGCAATGTCCCTATGGCATCCGTGTCCGCGCTGGCGATTTCTCTGGTGTCGCACGAGGCAATCCCCCACCCAGCATGTGCAACCCCATCTTCGCGCCCGACAGTTCAGGAGTTGCATTCACAGGGGTGAATCCGCGTGTCGATGGGCGTGTCGATGTTTACTATGCTAACAACAATGGATTTGGCGCAAATAACCTCACTGTCGATTTACAAGGCTCCATGATACTCATCGGCTGGATTGGCGGATAACCGTAGCCCACACCTGCAAAGCGGGTTATCATCTGCGTACTGAGTTAATTCGCAAACAGGAGGAAGTCCATGTCAGACCTCACCGGAAAAATTGCCGTTGTTACTGGAGCCAGTCGTGGAATTGGGCGCGCAATCGCCTTAGAACTTGCCAAGCGTGGCGCAACCATCATCGTCAATTACAATCGTAGTCAAGATGCCGCCCAAGTCGTTGTGGATGAGATACAAGCCAATGGTGGCACAGCCGAAGCCATCCAAACCGATGTCAGTGACGAAGATCAAGTTGCTGAATTCTTCAAATCCGTCACCTCCACACACGGCACAATTGATATTCTTGTCAACAACGCAGGCATGACCCGCGATAACGTCATCATGATGATGAAGCCAGAAGATTTCGATGTCGTCATTAACACTAATCTCCGCAGTGCATGGCTCTGTAGCAAAACTGCCATTCGCACCATGATGCGGAAACGCACCGGAAAAATCATCAATATCACTAGTGTCGTTGGTATCGCGGGCAATGGTGGACAAAGCAACTACGCCGCCAGTAAAGCAGGACTCATCGGCATTACCAAATCCCTCGCTAAAGAAGTCGCCACACGTAATATCACGGTTAATGCCGTTGCGCCGGGATTCATCGGCACAGATATGACCTCAGATTTAGGTGAAGATATTGTCGAAACTGCCCTGTCTCATATCCCACTCGGACGCATGGGAGAACCCGAAGACATAGCCAAAGCGGTTGCCTTCCTCGCCTCAGATGATGCTAATTACATCACGGGACAAGTCCTTGTCGTTGATGGCGGGATGGTGATGTAAATGGGCATCACAAATTTTGTAGTAGTTGGAGAATAACCATGTCCACAATATTTTCTAAAATTGTCGCCAAAGAGATTCCAGCAGAAATTGTCTACGAAGATGAATTAGTGATGGCATTCAACGATATTAATCCCATCGCGCCAACTCATATCCTCATCATCCCCAAAAAAGAGATTCCCACCGTCAATGATGTCTCTACTGCTGATGAAGCCACACTTGGACGCTTGTTCACCGTCGCCGCCAAAATTGCCAAAGATAAGGGCATCGCGGAGAGTGGTTATCGTTTAATGGTCAATTGCAATGCTGATGGTGGGCAAGAGGTGTTCCATCTGCACATGCACCTGCTTGGCGGGCGCAATCTCGGTCCCATGTTGGTGAAGAAAGATTCATAAACCAAAAAGGGATTACCTTTACGATAATCCCTCAGAAAATTTTAACTGATTAGATTCTAACTATCAGCTTCCTCAGTCGCCTCTGCCCCATCATCGCTGGGTTCGTCAGTCGCTTCCATATCGGCATCCGAGTCATCCATAGGTTCTTCGGTGGATTCCATATCGTCCAAGGGTTCATCCGTTGACTCAGCATCCGGTGTTGGCTCTTCAGTGGCTTCGACCTCAGGCGTTTCATCCGGTGTGAAACTGACATCTGCCAGCGCAGTGACAATCGCTTGTTCAATGGGTTCTAACGTAATGCCATCGACTGTTGTGCCATTGACTCGAATCGTTGGTGTGCCTAAGCCCTGTCCATCTGCCAAACCAGCATCAATCACGGCTTGTACATCACTGCCACCAACACAACTATTGAAGCTCCCGCCGTTCAAGCCGAGTGCATCAACCCCAGCCAGTAAACGTCCTTGCGTAAAGGGAGATCCGAACAAACCTTGCCAATGGAACAACAAGTCGTGATATTCCCAGAATTTGTCTTGTTTACCCGCACATAATGCCGCTTTAGCCGCCCCCTCAGCATTCGGGACAGCCCCGCCAACAGTCAGAGGCACATATACAAAGCGGATTTGTCCCTGACGTGCGCGTTCCTTTAAGGAAGGTGCAACATCTTGGTGAAATTGACGACATGCCGGACAGGCAAAATTGGAAATTTCTTCAACAACTACCGGAGCATCAATATCACCCAAGTAAGGAAATCCTTCTTGTGTAAATCCCCGTTCAATGCCTTCATACGCAGTCTCTACGCCTTCGGGGATGGGCGCATCCGATGGCTGATTCGTTGTGATAATCAGAAGCAAGACAATCACGGCTACTGCAACCAAGCCACCCACTAGAGTCAACATCCGATTCCGCTGGCGTTGTTTTTCTCGTTCATCACGCCGTTGTTTGGTGCGTGAGCGTCGTTGTGACATACAGAGTCCTCCACATCAAAATATCTAAAGTCAGCGTGGCAACAGTCTACAAGACCCCTGTGCATTTTGAAAGGTCATGCCAACACTTAATCCGTATCACCCCATGCTTGTAAATAGTCATCAAAGGTGAGGGCTTGAGTCGGAATCTCATCAAAAATGACAGGATACTTCACCAGTTTGCTTTCTGATGTGTCTGAGATACTCAAAGGTGCTTCGGATACCCACAACGCCACCGGAGGACGCTTGAGCGATGCAATGCCTGTTGGCAACAAACCACTGACGACAACCCCAGCCTCGATATAATCCGCGACCATGATACGAATTTGCCGTTTATCTTCATCCGTGACAGGACGGTAACATACATTCCGCAAGCGATTATCGCTATCAAACATCAAGGTCAAACCACCAAATGCATCCACCGACGAACCATGATATTGTCCATATTGACTGCCGGAGAGCAAAATCTTCTCCGACGAGAAATAGGTGATAAACACATTACCGTCTTGATTGCGATACGTCGCCACAGGGGATAGATTCGGATTGCCATGTAATTCGAGTACAGGCAAAACGCTATCCTCTAAGAATTGGGCGGCGGCAAGCCATGTGTTGATCGTATCGGGCAGACGAATATCGGGCAAATCACGAAGACTAGCTAAATGCGTTTTGCCATCATCCAAAGACAAAATTCCACGCGCATCAAACACATTCATCAATAGTTGTTGATGTCGCCCGTTGTACAGCACATCATCGGCAGATAAAAACGACTTCGCCATATCCGCAAAATTCACTTCACCAACGGGACCTGCTTCAATAGCAGTCATCAACAAATAGCCCAAAATATCCCGCGCCCGATGCAGAGCGATATATGCAGGCATCGTATCATTTATCTCTTCATACACTTCGACCATCGCATCGTAAAATGCACCAGAGAACACCCTTGAATAATTATGCGGTTCACGAGATAGATTCGTCTGTGGCTGAGGATGCGTATAGAGCATCTCATCAAAGTGTGTTTCTGCAAATTGATTGAACACATTCCGCAAATACATCGTATGGTCACGCCGATGTTGTTGTTCCTCCTTCGTCTGTTCATGCAGATGCTCCGCCACTTCACTCACAAAGCTCGACATCCGCAAATCGCCCTTCGTCCACTCCAACAAACGCCGAATCAGCGACTCGTCATGCAATGCCACCAACACAGCCGTAATATCTGCAAAGCTCTCATGAAATGCCGACGGACCCAAACCAAAGGACTCATTATAAAAGTCACGCAAGCCATCCAACACCGCATGACCCGCCTCGTGACTCACAATATCTGCACTGCGCGCGGTACTCATTTCATCCCCATTCGACAAGAAGGAATGAAAGCCAATGACTTGATTCTGTTCATCATAATAGGCATTCGCTCGATTCCCTACGAAAGGATTGACCGTAATCCGCGCCGACGGAAACGCCCATGGAATCGCCCGTTTCGCATAACGTTCGTACATCCGTAACGTGAAAGTCGTATAGTAAAACGCACTTACTTGGTCGAACTGTGGCATCCCGGGCCAAAAGAGATAATTCCCATCCTCATCCGGCTCCGCGATAGCTCCGCGCCCATCATCCACCCGCACCCGCGAATTCACAAAACCCGCACGAATATCCTCTGCACTCATCTGGCGCACTTCTGGCTCACTGATAAAGGGATTCTGTGGATACACGGTCACATACACCACATCCCGCGCTTCTTTTGGAATTGGTTCTTCATGCAAGGTAAAGGAATTCATCGAGCGTTGTGCCATCATCGCTGGCACATTCGAGCGACTATGCTCCTGCAGACGACGCAACATCTGGAAGACTGTCCCATCGGGCGAACCCCATACAGGATGATCTTGTTCGTTTTGGTGTTCAATCTCTGTCATCAGATTTTCTCCCCAATTTTGCCTGTATTGTAACTTATCCCCCACCTACCTCGCCCCCCAATTCTCAGGGGTTTACCCATCTATCGACCTTCCACTGACAAGCTGTAACTTTTTTTGTAAAATAGAAACACTTCAACACGTCAAAGTATTGACACTTCAGACGTGCTTGACTTTCCGCAGACTGTTGCATCATGCAACCCAATACACAAAAGGATACCTCTATGAGCAATCATTTCGGCGCACGCGGGACGTTTGATACAGGCAGTGGCGATGCCATCATCTATCGCCTCAGCAAATTAGCCGAGCAGAATATAGGCAACATCGCTAAGCTCCCTGTCAGCATCAAAATCCTCCTAGAAAACGCCCTCCGCAACTTGAATGGCGATACCTTTACCGAAGATGACGTCCACAATCTCGCCAGTTGGGACGCAAACAATTACAATGCCGTTGAGATTCCCTTCCGCCCAGCCCGTGTTATTTTGCAGGACTTCACAGGTGTACCCGCCGTCGTAGACCTCGCCGCCCTCCGCAGTGCCATGCACCGACTCGGTGGTGATCCACAGAAAATCAATCCAATGGTGCCTGTCGATTTGGTCATTGATCACTCCGTACAAGTGGACTACTTCGCACGACCCGATGCCATCATCAAAAACTCCGAGATGGAATTCGTCCGCAACAAAGAACGTTATGAATTCCTCCATTGGGGACAAAAGGCTTTCGACAATTTCAAAGTTGTCCCGCTAGCAACAGGCATTGTCCATCAAGTCAATCTCGACTTTCTAGTCAACTGCGTCCAATTCTACGATGACGCTAATGGCGATGGCAAAGTCGCCCTACCGGATACCCTCGTGGGGACAGATAGCCATACCACGATGATTAATGGTCTAGGTGTCGTCGGCTGGGGTGTTGGCGGGATTGAAGCCGAAGCCGCCATGCTCGGACAACCCATCTACATGCTCATGCCACAAGTCGTTGGCTTTAAACTTACAGGCAAACTACCAGAAGGCGCAACAGCCACAGACCTTGTATTGGTTGTTACCCAAATGCTCCGTCAAAAAGGTGTAGTCGGCAAATTTGTCGAATTCTATGGTGCAGGCTTAAGCAACATGACCCTACCAGACCGCGCGACCATCGCAAACATGGCTCCCGAATACGGCGCAACCATGGGCTTCTTCCCGGTGGATGACGAAGTACTCAGTTACCTCCGACGCACCGGACGCGACGAATCACTCATTAAAATGGTAGAGAATTACACCAAAGAACAAGGCTTGTTCCGCACCGATGACACACCAGACCCTGAATACAATGACACGCTCGAACTCGACTTAAGCACAGTCGTTCCCAGTATGGCAGGACCACTGCGTCCACAAGACCGCATCCTGCTCTCCGATATGCAATCCGCTTTCAGCAAAGCCCTCACTGCACCTATAGGACCGCAAGGTTTCGCACTCAGCGAAGATCATCTCGATTCGACAGCCGTTGTCAAAGACAATGGTAGTTCCGCCGAAATCACGCACGGGGCAGTTGTCATTGCCGCTATCACCAGTTGCACCAACACCAGCAACCCCTCAGTCATGGTCGCCGCCGGATTGGTCGCCAAGAATGCTGTCGAAAAAGGGCTGACACGCAAACCCTATGTGAAAACCAGTCTCGCACCCGGTTCCAAAGTCGTGACCGAATATCTGGACAAAGCCAACCTCACACCCTATTTAGAACAACTCGGCTTCCACACGGTTGGTTATGGATGCACCACTTGCATCGGCAACAGTGGACCTCTACCCGAACCCGTCCGCGAAGCCATTCATACCGGCGATTTAGTGGCGACTTCGGTTCTCAGTGGGAATCGCAACTTCGGCGGACGCATTGGACCCGATGTCCGCGCCAACTACCTTGCCTCACCGCCCCTTGTTGTGGCATATGCACTCGCTGGCACAGTCGATATTGACCTCACCAACGACCCCATAGGACAAGACAAAGACGGCAATGATGTTTACTTAAGTGACATTTGGCCCAGCCAACAAGAGATATTAGAGGTTGTCCAAAACAGCTTGTCTCCTGATATGTTCAATGAACAATATGGCAATGTTTACGATGGCAATGAGACATGGAACGCCATTCCCAGCACCGATAATCCAGTCTATGAGTGGGAAGCTGATAGCACCTACATTCAAGAACCCCCCTTCTTCGTCGATTTGCCTGTTCATCCAGACCCGATTAAGCCCATTGAGAAGGCGCGCGTGCTTGTCAATGGGGGCGATTCCGTTACAACCGATCACATCTCCCCAGCCGGAGCCATCGCGGTCAACAGCCCCGCCGGACAATATCTCATCGACAAAGATGTGAGTCCGCAATACTTCAATAGCTATGGATCGCGTCGTGGCAATGATCAAGTTATGACCCGTGGGACTTTCGCCAATGTCCGCCTTCGCAACAAACTTGTGCCGGGCAGTGAGGGTGGAGTCACTTACTATCTACCGACGATGGAAGAAACAACCGTCTACGAAGCCTCTCTCAAGTATCAGGTAGATGGGACTCCACTAATCATTCTCGGTGGCAAAGATTATGGCATGGGGTCAAGCCGAGATTGGGCGGCGAAAGGGACATTGCTTCTCGGTGTCCAAGCCGTGATTGTTGAAAGCTATGAGCGTATCCACCGCAGTAACTTGGTAATGATGGGTGTGCTTCCCTTGACCTTCAAAGAGGGCGAATCCTACGAATCCCTTGGTCTCACCGGACACGAACATTACGACATTCCCATTACCGATGATGTCAAACCCCTCGATAGCATCACAGTTACAGCGACCGATGCCGATGGCAAGCAAACCCAGTTTGAAGCGGTGGTTCGTCTCGATACACCCATAGAAGTTGATTACTATCGTCACGGAGGCATCCTGCAATATGTCCTCCGCAACCTGATGGACTAAAGCTAGCGTAATAATTCAGAAATAATGAGCGATCTTCATCCCTAATAAGCCCCTCTCCTGCGAAACAACATGAAGCGAATTGGGAGACGGGTTGGGGTGCAGGCAAAAAAGCACATGAAATAGCGCAAATTTTAGAAATGTCAACAGAACCTAGTCGTATTGGGTCAAAATTATTGTTCAGAATCCTGATGCAGATGCATAGTCTATTGCATCCCTCTTTGCCTCGCTTTTATGATACGATGTTGAGGCATATCAATATTTCTGGTAGCCAACCTGCTGATTGCGGAAAGCCACACATCTGATGTCTAAAATCTCTCATCTGAAATCGAAATCAAACCCAATCCTAACTTTATCCGTCGCCACAACGGGAACGCTTCTGCCAACCGCGAAAACATATATCATCCGTGCAACGGGAAACATAACAACAAATTAAACTGAAACCAAATATTGACTTTATCGGATTAACCAACCATTTGAATCGACACGCCATGTTCAACTCATCCGTCAGTGACCGCCTCCATCGCACCCTTTTTGTGACACAAAGTCTTTTTAGCGCGTCGCAAATCGCCATGATAACTTTACTCTCCATCGTCGCTGTCGATCTCAGTGGAACAGATTCGCTTGCCGGACTCCCCAGCACCATTGGGACATTCTCACAAGCTGGCATGGCTTATTTCATCGGCATCTTCATGGGACGCTTCGGCAGAAGACTAGGTTTGTCCATCAGTTACGGCATCGCCTTTATCGGATCATTATTAGGCGTGATTGCGGTCACCCAAGCCAGCTTCCCAATTCTTTTGGTCAGTGCCTTAGTCTTTGGCATGGGTCGTGCCGGAGCCGAGCAAGGTCGTTTCGCAGCAGGTGAAATCTATCCAGAACATCTCCGCGCTCGCAAAATCGGACAAATCGTTTTCGCAGGCACAATCGGAGCGATTGTCGGACCACTCCTTGTCACACCCGGCGGACAAATCGCAGAAGCATTCGGTATCAATATAAATGCAGGCGCATGGCTAGTTGGTGTCGTTCTCTATACGCTTGCAGTGATCATAACGATGGTCTTCCTTCGACCCGACCCCACCCAAATCGCCTACGAAATCGACACTGGCTCAGACAAAGAAAAGGTCGAACATAAAAGCAAACCCGCCCGTCCCCTACGCGAACTCTTGAAACTCCCTAGCGTGCAATTGGGTATCATTGCCATGCTTGTCAGTCAATCCGTCATGGTTGCCCTCATGGTTATCACCCCTGTTCACATGGATCACAACAATCTAGGACAAGGCGAGGTCTCTATTGTCATCTCAGCACACACACTCGGCATGTTTGGTTTATCGGGCCTAACAGGCTATCTGATTGACCGCTACGGACGCAATACCATGCTCATCGTCGGTGCATTGACTCTCATTGCCTCAGCGATTATTGCCCCACTCAATGCCACCATGCCCTTCTTGATTGTTGGGCTATTCCTACTCGGTCTGGGGTGGAACTTTGGCTACATCGCAGGGTCATCTCTCTTAGCCGACGCACTGGAAGGAGAAGAGCGCAGTCAGGTGCAGGGCTTTAATGATATGCTGGTTGCCTTCTCCGCGGGATGTGGAAGTCTGATTTCAGGTCCCTTATTCGAGATTGGGGATTATGTCTTAGTCAGCGTCGTAGGGATATTGGTGACATTCATTTTGATGGTATCCATTCGTCGCCTCACCCCACGCACCCAACTCCAGACAGCATAAAGGCGAGCCAGTTGACCCGCCTGTGTTATGGATTACTAACCCTCCTCTAGCAAAGGTGGCACACGATGGGTTGTCGCCACCTCAATCAGTTGACGAAGTGCCGGATTGTCCAAATCTTCCGGCTTTCTGATTTTCACATGGCGCATGAGTTTGCCCGTTCCTTCCAACAAGTTCTCTGGATCAAGCAATTCAGAGCCATAGTTGAAACCGAGATTCACATGATTTTTGTGAGGAATGATCCACGAGAAATGCTCAGACATTTTCTTCGGACCTGTCCCATAACCAGCCGAACCCTGTGTTGTCCAGACCACTTCGACCACGCGCGGGAGGACATCGTAAATCAACTGACGCGAACCTCTCGCCAGTTCCTGAACTTGAGAGTCAAAATCGGTAATGATTTGTTCAAATTGCTCTGCTGGATTATCAGAGGTCATGGGTTATCCTTTCTCAATCATTGAATAGTATTTAGCTTGATAAGACGAGCCGTTGCGGACTGCTCTTCGGCACTCTCTGAATCAGTCCCCGCGCTTCCAAGTCGAGCTTAACAGTCGTTGTATACCATCCAATCGACCCATCAAAATTGGGAAGCTGTTTACCAACTTCATCAGCCAATTCACCAAAAGGCATCTCACCCCGTTGTTGGATAATATTGAGGATAGCATCTTTCATCACATCGTACTTCGACTGCTCGATGTTGACCCCTTCTTTGCCTTCAGGATGGAGCGTTTGTATGCGTTGAGACATGAGTTTGTTCCTTTCTCAGTCTGTGGTATGTTGTGTAATTCACTCCCCCCTCGAGGAGTCCTGCGCCAAAGTCTGTAATATCGGCGGGAGCATCTCGCGTAAAGCCTTTTCCCAGCCTCGCCCCAGAATGAAGCTAATGCCAATACCCACCAAGCCTTCAAATCCGGTATGTTCCAATTCCAATCGTGTCCCACCTTCAATCGGAAACAGATTCCATGTCACCGTTGTTGGCTTCTTCATCGGACCGCCCTGCCATGTATAGGCTAATCGTTTCGGCTTATCCACTGCAATCACTTCGCAATTCACAATGCCATCAAATCCCACTGACGAATGCGTCCGAAATTGAAAGCGATGTCCCACATAGGGTTGGAAATCCGTCTCCATCAACCAATCAGCAATCGCTTTTGGGTCCGTCAATGCTTTCCAAACACGCTCAGGTGGATGGGGATACACCCGTTCCAAGCGGACATTACGTTGCATCGTT
>JANQRM010000492.1 GCA_028284565.1 Anaerolineae bacterium
CATTTCTGCAGGTTGGCATTCGGCATTTCAGTTTGATCTAATGTAGCTTGTACAAATTGCGTGTTTGGCATCAGATTTATGGCTTTTAGTTCTTGGTCAACGGAAAGGAAATCGGGTGGTAGTAGAAAGGTAAGTGATACACTTGATAGAGTTATGATTAAACTCTCAAAGTGGAGTCTCTTATAAACTCCCTTATTGTGATATTGAGGGGTAAATTTCTCCCCCCTCTAAATCTCCCTCCATTTCATGAGGGGAGACTTCCATGATTATTTTCTGTCCACCACTTACTATTTAACCACTACCTAAAATCGCATAAAACATGCGTTCTGGTATTGTATCATAAAATGGAGTGGATGTGTGATGCTTTTGTCCATGCATCTGCATCACGATGTTAACCGTGCTTCGATGTTAGATTTCAGAAGGGCATGGGTATGATTTTTTGTTACCAGATTCAAAGGCGAAAAATAGAATTTTGGGCAGTTCACGAACTGCCCTTACACTTTTGACGCTATGGGTCGCCGTCTTTAATCTTTGTCTTGGTTGTTGAGGATGGATTCATTGTGTTTTGCGGCATAGTAGAAATTTTGAGCAATTCCTGCTAGGTTATTTCCTGACAAATCTCGAATGCCATCATTCGTTGTGGAAATTCATAGTCTAGTGTCGAGATATCTAAAGGTGTCCATTCGACTAAGCCCATCTTCCACGCTTTTTTTTGGATGAGTAATCTAAGAGTCGCTATGGAGTCTACGCCAATCATGAAGCGTGACATCTGCAATCCCTCGTTAGTTTTAAAGCCTTGTCTAGTTAAGACACAACCGAGATCAAACGCTGTATCATGAAGCTCAGGAATGAAGTCGATCCCTGTTGTGTTAATGTGCCAATCGCAGTAGAAGTAGTGGTTTTTGTTCATTTTTGAGATCGTATAAAATTGCCCTGACAGTTTTTGATTGTGATGTCCATTTTACATCGGCTTTGATGGGTTGTCAGAATGAAAAACGGGTTAACCCTAGAGGTCTAAGGGTGATGGGGATTTCGATAATTTTGGACAGGTTGCTGAATTATTTGTCAGTGATTATATTGTATGGTTAGGGTTGGATTTCGACGATGACTCCGGTTTCTGCCCAATTGTAGAGTTGCTGAATATTGGTATTGCTCAGCAGAATACAGCCATAGGTTACTTTACGCCCCAAGCTGTTTTCCCAGAGCAATTGACCGCCACCTCTGGTTGGAAAACCATGAAAGCCATTCGTAAAATTTGACCCCGGAATTGGTTGATATACGCCCATGAAATTTGGCATATGCAAATCCCAATTGCCTGCATATGCATTTGGCACATGCGATAGAATCTGATAAATGCCTGTCCATGTTGGACTATCTGGAATGCCGGTACTTGCTGACCAATCCCATTTCAGTTGATTTTTCTCATAGACATAGACCCGTTGCTGACTGATACTGACGACAATCCTTTTATTTGGATTCGCTGGCTCCGTCAAAAAGGTATCTGCCGCTGGAATATTGATGGTTTGCCCGACGGATACAGACTGCAAGCCGCTATTCAATTCCTGCAAATAGGGATATGGAAAACCATAATCCCATGCAATGCTGGTTATCGATTCGCCTGCTTGGACGATATGCTGACGTGTTGTATGTTGCACATTGACATAAATATCTTGCAGATTACCATTTGCCACCGCTTGCTGAATCGTCGCTAAAGCTGTGTCAATGTCGATGCTACGGGTAGAATCAAAGGTGTTGTTGACCTGTGCTGTTAGATAATTCCTTACGGCATTGTCATGCAAGTTTAAGGATACCTTGCCATTATCCGACGACACACCTGATAGCCAACTTACCCAAACATCGGCTGGTATTGCCCATGTTACTGAATCACCCGTTACCGGATCGAAAATATTGATATTGAAGCTCTGTGATAACATCTGTTGTGCCATTGCAACCATAGGTGTTGCATCCATGATCATCGGAGCAATCTCTGCCATGACGACGTCCACGATGCCATCGGCTAAGTCGTCTGGTTGATTGACCAGAATCGCTAAGGTTGCCTGTGTATCCAATGACCGCCCGAATTGTGGTTCTGTTGCAATCACTTGTCCATTGACTAAAGCCAAGCCTGCATCGACTGGTTGCATATTGATGAAGTCTGATAAGCGGATTAATTCAGCTGTGGCAATATCAGTATCTACTTGAACTACTAGGGGTACGTCTACAGCGAAGAAGAGTGATTCGACAGGATTACCAGCTTCTCGTCCCTGTGCATAGGCTCCTTGCACGGTTGTTGAGGCATCCAGCAAAATGCCTAAGGATGATGGATTGACCTCAAAGATTCGCTCGCCATCGCGAAGCGTCAAGATCTGCCAATTGTTGACGAGTTTGGCTTCGGCTTTGGCTGTGGATAATCCACCCAAGTTGATATTAGCAACACTGACTTGTGGCAAAATGCCTTGTCGATAGACACTCGCAATCAGTACCATGCCACATAGGGTCATCAGCAAGAAGATGCCCATGCTGACGGACATGATAAGCAGAATCAACCGCTTGGTGTTGATGCGTTTTTGGGACTTATTTTGTGGCAACCTACGCTGTTGATTGGGCCGAATGGCTGGTTGTCTGTAGGTTGGTTGATTGGACGAAATTTGCATTGCGATTTCAGGCTTCCTAATTCGATTGTGTCACTATCAAATTAGACACATATTGACGTGAATTCGTTCCTTTATTATATGATAATGTTGTAGTTGCGTAGGGTTCCCGTCAGGTGATTGTAACATCAGATTGTTGCTTGTGTTGATTGGACAAACGCGATGGAATTCTGATATAATGCTCATCCCCCAAATTTCAATAAGTGAAAAGAGACTTCATGCAACTCACTGGTCTGCTTTCGTTGCTCCGTGATTCGGTGTCGTATGGCGATTTGTTAGCCTCGCTTCAATCTCATCAGAATGCTGAATTTGATATTCTTCGCGCTGGACGACCTTACTTATTGGCAACGCTGGCACAAGATTGGGATGGTCCAATTGTATATGTCACGCCACAAGTCAAGCGTGCCTATAACGTCAGTGAACAGCTTCCAGTTTGGTTGGGTTCTGACCATCGTGTGTTTCGTTTTGCTGAACCCTCACCAATGTTCTATGATCGTGTGCCTTGGGATAAAGGTGTGATTCAAAGTCGTATCGAAACCTTATCTGCCTTGATGGATGAAACGACTGATGTCTCGCCGATTGTGGTGACTTCTGCACGCGCATTGATGCAACGGACACTGGCTCCAAGTGCCTTTTATCAAGCAACACTCTCTCTGCAAGTTGGGGATCGTTTTGCGTTGGATAAGTTGTTGACACGTTGGGTTGGGATGGGGTATGAACCTGCGCCGATGGTGATTGAGCCGGGAACTTTTAGCCGACGCGGTGGTATTCTGGATGTGTATCCACTGGCATCGCCCTATCCTGTGCGGATTGAGTTCTTTGATGATGAGATTGATAGCCTGCGGGAATTTGACCCGGCAACGCAACGTTCAATTGGCACAATTCAGGAGATGCGAATCCCGCCTGCACGGGAAGTTTTGCCGGAGACGACAACCCCAATTGCTCAACAATTGCAGGGCTGGTTTAGTGATCTACTGGCTGGTGAGCAAGAATTAAGTGCTGTTGCGAGTGATTTGGAATCGTTGATGCAGGGTGTGGCGTTTCCGTATTTGGAGCATTATCTGCCTTATGTGGCGAAGTCGCCTGTGAGCCTGTTGGATTATGCGTCGGATGATACGCTGGTGATTGTGGAAGATTGGGATAGTGTGGAAGCGTCCGTGCAGGATATTGAGGCACAAGCACAAGTTAATCGACAGGAAGCTCTTAGTCTAAAACAGATTGCGGAGTCGCATCCTCAGCCGTATTTAGGTTGGTCGGACTTGATGAGTTCGCTGAATAATCGGCAGGTGTTGCGAATTGGGAATATCGCCGAATCGACATCGAAGGTGTTTGCGCCGGGACAGCAGTTTGGTGGTCAGTTGCGGACGATGTTGCCGAAGTTCCGGGATGCGCGGAACAAGGGTGAGCGAATCGTTGTGGTGACGGAGCAAAGTTGGCGATTGAAGGACTTGTGGACGCAGGAGGATGCGTCGGCTTTTATCCCGACTGTGAAGGATATTCATGAGTCGTTGGATGCGGGTGCGGTGGTGTTTGTTGATGGGGTGATGCAAGAGGGCTTTCGGATTCAGGGACAAGGTGGTGTGCTGAATTTGGTGACGGATGCGGAAATCTTCGGGTGGTCACGCTCTGAGCCAAGACGACGACAACAAACCAGCCGTCAATCTGCGCGACGTACCCCTGAAACGGATTATACAGATTGGGACAATGGCACCTTTGTCGTGCATGTGGATTATGGCGTGGGGAAGTTTGCGGGGATGCGTCATCGCACGGTGGAAGGGACGGAAAAAGAGTATCTGCTGATTGAATATCAGGGGACAGATACACTGTTCGTGCCGATTCATCAGGCGGACCGTCTGACGCGCTATGTGGGACCGGATGATAAAGCTCCGAAGTTGAATCAACTGGGTAAAGCGGTAGATTGGGTGAAGAAGCGCAAGAAAGCTCAGAAGAATGCTGAAGAAGAAGCGCGCGAATTGTTGGAAATTTATGCGAAACGGGCGAAGGCACAGGGGCATCCCTATGCATTGGATAATCCGTGGCAACATGAACTGGAAGCGTCTTTCCCCTATGTCGAGACCGATGATCAATTGCGTGTGGTGAAAGAGGTCAAGGTGGATATGGAGAGTCGTATCCCTATGGACAGGTTGATTTGTGGGGATGTGGGGTATGGTAAGACGGAAGTGGCGTTGCGGGCGGCATTCAAAGCGGTGATGGATGGGAAGCAGGTGGCTATACTTGTACCGACAACGGTGCTAGCGCAACAGCATTATGAGACCTTCTCGCATCGGTTGGAGGCGTTTCCGGTTGAGGTGGAAATGTTGTCTCGGTTTCGGACGAAAGCACAGCAAGACAAGATTGTGAAGCGATTGAAGAATGGTGAAGTAGACATCATCATCGGGACGCATCGCTTGCTATCGGAGGATATTGACATCAAGGAATTGGGCTTGGTGATTATCGACGAGGAACAGCGATTTGGCGTGAAACATAAGGAGCATTTCAAGAAGTTGCGCGCACAGGTGGACATCCTCACCTTAACGGCGACTCCTATCCCCCGCACCCTGTATATGAGCCTGAGTGGAATCCGAGACATTAGCATGATACAGACTCCGCCAGAGGAACGCTTGCCCGTGATGACTCATGTGGGGGCGTTTGATGTGAAGTTGGTGCGTCAGGCGATCATGCGGGAGATTGAACGGGGTGGGCAGGTGTTTGTGGTGCATAATCGGGTGCAGTCGATTTATGTGTTGCAGGAGCGATTGCAGGAGATTGTACCCGAAGCGCGGATTGTCGTGGGGCATGGGCAGATGTCGCCGAGAGCATTGGAGAGAGTGATGTCGGAGTTTTCGCATGGGGAGTATGACATCTTGCTGGCGACTTCGATTATCGAGAACGGGATTGATATGCCTCGTGTGAATACGTTAATTGTTGACCGTGCCGATTGGTTCGGGATGTCACAGTTGTATCAATTGCGCGGGCGTGTGGGACGCAGCGCACAACAAGCGTACGCCTATTTTTTCCATGCACGCGGGAAGATGACGGATGAAGCCTATGCACGGCTGGAGACGCTAGCGGAGAATACGGTGCTTGGGTCTGGGATGCAGATTGCGATGAAAGATATGGAGATACGGGGTGCGGGGGACATCCTGAGTACGAAGCAATCGGGTGCAGTGGCGACAGTGGGTTTGCATTTGTATACGCAGATGTTGCAACGGGCGATTCAGGAGCAGAAGGGGCAGACTGATACAAGTTTGCCTGTGCCAGCTTCTGCACAGGAGAAGATTGTGATTGATTTGCCGACTCCAGCGTATTTGCCAAATGATTGGATACCGGAGATGGCGTTGCGCTTGCAGATTTATCGGCGGATTGGTGGCTTGCTGACGCGGGGTGAAGTGGAGGAGATGCGTCAGGAATTGCGAGACCGCTTTGGGGAGTTGCCTGTGGCTGTGGAGGGATTGTTGTATCAGATTGAGATCAAACTCTTAGCACAATCAATCAAGGCGACGAGTGTGATTAAACCCCGCGATCATATTTTGATTAAGTTGCCCTATCTTGCGGGGGTGAATCGGAATGCGCTGGCGTTGTCGCTTGGGGATGATGTTGAGGTCTCGCGCACTGCGGTGGAGTTGCGATTTGATGCGGAGAAGTGGCAGTGGCAGTTGATCGAGATGTTGGTGAAATTGGATGAGTTGATGCAGGCGGTGGTTGAGTAGATGACAGACTTCAGATATTAGATGTCAGATGCCCCTTCTACTTTCAAGGGGCATTTATGTTGAACTCCTTCGGTCTTGTTACTGAGAGAATTGCTCTGCGATATTGATGGTGGCAAGTGTATTCTCTTGAAAACGGATGTAGGCGAGTGTGGTATTGTCTTGCCAGTAGGGGTTACTGAGGAGTCCACGTTCTATTTGTCGAATTTCTTTGCTAGCGATGTTTATCACATTGAGGATGTCTTCATGCTTGTAGCCAATTGATCTCTCTGGATTTATATTGATGGTTTCTCGGTAGCTGAGAAATTGAGAATCATGCGACCATGTGACAATAGGCGAACTTGCTTCCGGCACGAGCGTATCAACTTCGCTATTGGGCAGATGTAGAACTAAGGTTGAACTAGTTTCAATATTTGGGCGACCTATGATTGTTAGATATTGTCTGTTGGGCGACCATCCTACAGGTCTTCCATAATCTATAGTTGGTAATTGATATGATGTTGTAGTGTCATTTTGAATATCGGTTATGGTGACATCCGGATTGTCACCTCTATAGACATGAGCAACTTGCCCTCCATCTGTGAAGAAATTTCTGTTGTTACCAATCATCAATGATGTTAAATCATCCCATTCTTGAGTTGATATATTTAGCTTGGCAACTGAAGCATTATCATTGTAGCCTGATGTGACGATGATATGGGAGTTGTCTGAAACCCATGTTAGGGCTATCTCATCTACATCATTGTCGGTTAATTGTGTGACTTTTAATGTAGAAATGTCGAGGCGATAGATGTTTAAGGGTGAGTATCTTGATTCTGTTCTTTCGCTAAAGACAAGCATTTCATCGTTAGGTGACCACGCAATGCCTTGAACATTCCGAGTTCCGAAGCGATAAATAGGCTCGGTTAGATTGGTGATTTCAAAGAGTTGAAAGGGTTCATCCTCAAGTGAACAAGGTTGCATAACAACGTATTGCCCATTATGCGACCAATAGGCAATGTCAAGATGAAAGTCATCACATTCATGATAATTACTCCAAAGACTTTGGATGCCAAGCATGATGAAGGCAATCACAGCGACAAAACTACTGAGAATTGCCAACATTAGAATTCTTGAGCTAGTGAGCGTTTCTTTTTTCTTGGTCATTATGTTTGCCTTCGGTATCGTTCTAATTTAGAAGCGTAAACTTTTCAATCTTTGACGACATTGGCGAATTGTCCGTTGGTGGCTTGAGCGAGAGTGGTGAGAGGGATGGAGAAGATGGTGTTGGCAGTTCCAGCGGCGGCGTAGACGGTATCATAGCGTTTGAGGGATTCGTCGATGTAAATAGGTAGGTCGGGGGTGCGGTGTCCAACAGGAGGGACTCCACCGGGTGTGTATCCCACTGTCTGAATGCATTCATCGGGTTTTGCCATTTTGACTTTTTTGCGCCCGACTTCAAACATCTTGGCGATTTTGCGGTCATCGACGATTTGATCGCCACTGGTGAGGATGACGACTGTTTTCTCTTTGTTGATAACGAAAGCAAGACTCTTCACGATTTGTCCGAGTTCGCATCCGATATTGTCGGCGGCGAGTTGGGAGGTCGCCGTGGAGGAGTCGAAGGTGATGATTTCGGTGTCGATGCCGAGCTGGTTAATGGCTTGTTGTACATTAGCTGTGGTGAGTGGTTGCATTTGCTGTTTCCTGAGGGATAGAATTAAAGCAATAACTATGATA
>JANQRM010000497.1 GCA_028284565.1 Anaerolineae bacterium
TGGGATAATCGCCTGTAATGAGTGCCATCAAGCCCGGTACGCTTGCTTCGGGTAATGGGGGGTCTGATATATCGTCATTGGGGAAGGCTTCTTGGTGCATCTGTGTTTGCATATCCCCCGGATCAACCCAATACACGCGCCATTCCGGTTGCTCTTCAGCGAGGATTGCTGAGAGATGTTCCAGTCCTGCCTTACTCGACCCATAGCCACCCCAACCTGCATAGGCTTCGACTCCCGCATCACTAGAAATATTCAAGATATGCGGATTCGGATTCAGATACGCTTTTACCGCTTGCAAGATTCCCAAAGGTGCAATGACATTCACTCGATAGACCTCTTCTAAGACATCCGGTGGATAATCGAGCAAATTGGGTTGTGGGCTAGGACCGAGGATGCTGGCATTATTGACGATCACATCCAACCCGCCTAAGTTGGCAAGGGCACCAGCAATAGCTTGTCGATGATTAGCATCGCTCACATCGCCTGCGATTGCGACAACCTTTGTCTTTTGGGACAGTTCCGCTTCAACTTGTCGCAAAGCCTCTTCACCCCTTGCATTGATAAGCAGTGTCCAACCTTTGTCAGCCAGTGTTCGAGCGAGTGCAAGTCCTAGTCCGCGTGATGCACCAGTGATGATTGCGGTTTGTGTCATAATGATTGACTTTCTTAGACTCATTTCAACTATAGTTCTAGCCTATCAGTTGGGGCAAGGAATGGCTTCTGGCAGAGGAACGGGTTGTTGATTGTCCCTTCGTACAGGTTAATTTTGAGGATGATTATGAAACATTTACATTTTCTGAGATTTTCTTGTTGTGCATTTGAACAATGTGACTATAATCGGGTCGTAAATCCTGTTATGAATCGTCACCAAGGATTTACACGACGCAATGCCACAATCCCAACTCCATATCAATCTGGAACGTCTCCAAGCAGATATTGAATACCTCGCTAAAATTGGCGCAACAGAGCAGGGTGGTATCACCCGTCTCGCCTTGTCAAATAATGATTTGGCGGCGCGCGCATGGTTTGCCAATCGTTGTCAAGAAGTCGGATTATGGACACATGATGACGAAGTGGGTAATCAAAGTGGTACCTTAAAATCAACAAATCCCAATGCCAAGAGTCTGCTCATCGGTTCCCATCTAGATACGGTTCCCAATGGTGGTCGTTTCGATGGCGCATTGGGCATCTTGGCGGGTTTAGAATGCCTCCGCACCATCAAAGAATCCGAAATCAGTCTCCCCAATCACCTTGAAGTCATCGACTTCACAGATGAAGAAGGGACATGGTTCTCGTTTTTTGGCAGTATGGGCTTAACCGGAATGCTCAAACCCGACCATTTGAATGATACACAAACAGATAATGCGGGCTTTCGTGCCGCCCTTTTCCGCGCTGGGATTCGCCTCAAGGAAGTAGAACGCGCCAAACGGGACACCAACAACCTCCTAGGCTATATCGAACTGCATATTGAACAAGGAGACCGACTCGATGAAGCCAAAGCAGACGTTGGCATCGTTACTCACATTGTCGGGCGCGCCACCTATAATCTCACTTTTTTTGGAGAAGCCTCCCACTCCGGCACGACCCGTATGAATACCCGACGAGATGCCCTACAAGGAGCCTCTGCTTTTATCCTTGTTGCACACCAAACCATCAGTGAGGATTTTCCAGAGGGAGTAGTCAATTGTGGCAATGTGCAGGTCATCCCCGGAGCCTTCAACGTGGTCCCGTCGCAAGCCTCCCTTCGTATGGAATTCCGTCACCCTGACAAAGTCGAACTCGATAAGATGAAAACCTCGCTTCTCCAATTGCTCGACCAATGTGTGCAAGATTATGGTTTAACAGTCCGAGTCGAACCGATTTTGCATCGCCCTGCCGAACTCCTTTCGGGTGTAATTAACCAAGCCGTTGCCGAAGCCTGTCAGACTGTAAAAGCCAACTGTATGGAGGTCGTCAGTTATGCGGGTCATGATGCACAAATCCTTAACCAAGTTATCCCTGCCAGCATGATTTTTGTCCCCTCTGTCAACGGTCTCAGCCACAACCCCAACGAATACACCTCATGGGAACACATTGAAAAAGGCGCAAACGTCCTCCTCCACACCATCCTCAACCTCGCACAGAAAGACACACTTTAAGAAATTCGTCATTTAGATTTCATCCCATTTTCAGAATTTTGATGTATCATCATTGTCTAAACCACTAGTGATGAGGAAAGTACTCTATGGGCATTCTAAGCCGACGTGATAAAGAGCGTGCGATGAAGGAAGCGGGGCGACTCCCGCCGGGGCAATCTCTCACCGAAAAATTCCCTGTGCTGACCTACGGACCCAATCCGGGCTTTAATCCAGAAACATGGGATTTGCGTGTATTTGGTGAAGTTGAAAATGAAATGCGCTGGTCGTGGAAAGAGTTTTTAGAAATACCGACAGTCACCATTACCTGTGATATTCATTGCGTCACTCGTTGGAGCAAGTTCGACACCACTTGGGAAGGGGTTCCCTTCACCGAATTCGTCAAACTCTTTGGCGTAAAAGACACCGCGCGCTATGTCATCGCCCACTGTGATTATGGCTATACGACCAACCTTCCGATTGATGTCATGATGGAGGACGATGTCTTGCTCACATATAAATATGATGGCGAATGGCTTGAACCCGATCACGGTGCGCCACTCCGCACCCTTGTCCCCAAACGCTATTTCTGGAAGAGTGCTAAGTTCTTGCGTGCGCTAGAATTCAGTACAGAAGACAAACCCGGTTTCTGGGAACAGGGTGGCTATCATAACGATGGCGACCCATTTAAAGAGGAACGTCACGCCCCTCGACGCGGATTTGGTTTGTGGTAATTACACTCTGGCAATTAAGTATTTACAATGGAAATCCAAAGCTCCCTTCTCCACATGGAGAAGGGCTGGAGATGAGGTCTACTACGGCTGAAAAATCGTCCCCTTCCAGACAACTGGCTCAAACGTCGGTTCAACATGACCTCCAACCGTATCCCACGGCATGGCATCGGCTTGAGTCCAATCAATCTTCTCTGCATATGCCATCCCGATTGCCTCCATCACATCTAGGGCTTTGTCATCAGTTGTATCCAAATTGAGTTTCGTTGTATCGATCCCGCGCGTATCAACCCCTAACACATCACGCACATTATCGTGTGACAAATCAGGATTATAGCGTCGAAAATCGGAGGCATCATAAAGCTTGCGTGTCGTGTACACCTGTTGCAACGCCGCATCGTCAATCTGCTCACCGATAACGTATTCAATCCAATCTTTCAGCCAAAAGCCCGATGCGCCTTTGGGATGACTGTTCGGGATATAACCTGTACCCAGTGAAATGTGAAGCGTGTTGTCCGGTTGGAAACCCAAATATTCAAAGGCTTCAATCGCCGCCGCCAGACACGGATTGCCATGAGTCCCTACACCGCCATCAATAAAGTAGCCCAATACAGGCGGGAAATACACCGGAGCCGCCGCACTCGCCGCGACCGCACCCATCAGTGACCAATCTTTGACGAGGGATGAACCGGGACCCTTGTTCACGACAAAATAGGTGTTACTCGTCCGCACATCTTTCGTCGTCATCAAGATAATTGGCTGTTGAATATCACCCACTGTCGCATTCCTAGCAAACGGACCCAAGGCTTCCACAAAGGGTTCGATCGGGTAGAGATGACGCAATCCCGTGAAGAAATAACGAATCCAAAATCCAAACCCACGATTCCCGAAGGCTTGAGGCAACTTTTCTCGATAAGCTAAGGTCAAAATCTCTCGTGCAGACATCCCCAAGCCAAGCCCCGCCGCGATAATCGCGCCCGTACTCGTCCCGGCCACCATATCAAACAACTCATAAGCAGGCTGTCCCGTCTGACCTTCCAGATAGACGAGCATCTTCAAGGGAATCATACCGCGCATCCCCCCGCCATCAATTGAGAGAATGGTCTTTTTATTGTCCAGATTAAAACTAATCATCATTTTCCCTATCCATTTGCTTGGGATTCCCACTCATCACGCAATTGCAATTTGATGTCGTCGGGCAAGGCATTCCAATGGATGTCCATCAGCGCACCCTGTAATGCATATAAGCCCGCCAAATTCGCCGACGGTTCAATCGCCTTCACCCGCTTCCACGCCTTAACCACACCGACCCGCTCTAAATCCTCAACGGTTTGTATCCCAACCTGATTCAACAACCGTTCAGAAGTCTCCCCAATATTCTTAAGTTGCGAAAGGCGCGTGGTTTTGTTCATAATCTAGTCCGACAAATCTAGAAAGGGTGGCGCAAGCACAGCATTCAGGTCTGCCCATGTGATACTCACCGTCTGCGGACCCGCGGCATACGGGGCAACTTGATAAGGTGGGAAGTGAAAGATAAGAGCTTCATCCGTCACCACAAAGTTCTGATAATTCTCAAAGACTTCATCACCTGTGCCATCCGCAATCCAATCCCCATCCGACATATCGCCTAATTGCCTCAAAAGCGACTCTTGCACAATTGGCGAAATCGTCCACAAGGGATTGAACTCCTCTTGAAACATATCCAAAAATTCGATTTGGGTGTCATTGACCACATCAAAGGTGAGGGTATGAAAGTACAGATTACCATGCGCGCCCCCTGTAAATTCATAGACGGAGAAGAGGATACTCTGAATATCTGTCCCATAATTAGAGAGCGAGTAAGTAATGTCCATCGTATAAGGGTATTCATCGAAATCTGCACTATAGAACTCTTGCGCAAAAGATACAAATTCGGCTTCCCGTGTCATCAGAAATTCATCTACTGCCATGCGAAAATTGGGATGTCTTGCTACTTCAAGCGGATAACTGATGCTCATGCTGTAATTGACTCGCTTCGTCAAAGTACAGTCTCCAGCCTCATTCATGACCCCGCCAATTTCACCGCAGGTATCGCCTTGTGCCATCGTGGGTAGAGTCAAAATCAAGATAATACCGACCAGTAGTAACAAATTCCCTAGACGCATGTGTCCTCCTATTGACATTCCATTCGCTTATAGTCATGATGAAGGCTATCATACTTCACCCACACCCGAAAGTCATGTCATGTACCTCCCACGTCATCGCCTCTTCTGGGCTGTCGGACTTGGACACCTCAGCAACGATTTCATTCTCTCGATGGGACCTGTTGTTCTTGCTTTCATGAGTGCCGGCATCCTTCCCATGACCAACACAGAAATTGGCTTGCTGGTCAGTGCGGCACAATTGGTTGGGGCGACTAGTCAACCTGCCTTTGGTGTCTGGGCAGACCGTACAGGCGGACGCTGGTTAGCGACGATTGGCTTGGCATGGGTGATGATTGGCTTTACCATTGCCATCCTCGTCGCGCATTTCACGCAACAATATTGGATTATGTTTGTCCCCTTCGTCCTCAAATCCTTGGGCAGTGGGGCAGTCCATCCCGTAGGTTCACTCCATACGGCAGAAGTTGACCCACCCCGTTCCGCCTCCAACATGGCGTATTTCTTCTTACTCGGACAACTTGGCTTAGCACTAGGACCTGCAATGGCGGGCGTTTTACTGGATGTTACGAACATCGACCCAATTGCTCAATTCGCCAGTGTCGTCAATGCAGACTATATGTTTGGTCTGCCGGATAATGTCTTGCCGATCGTTCTCTTCTTCTTTCTCGGTATTCCCAGTATGCTCTTGATGGCTGTATCGATTCCTTCCCGCCGAGTGGCAGAAGTAGTCGAAGAAGACAACAAACCCAAACGCAATAGCCGTGAACGGTCGATTCCCCTAACACCTCTGATTATTCTTGGCAGTCTTGTTTTGCTTCGCAGTCTGGCACAACCCGGTTCCATGACCTTCTTGCCTGTACTCTTCCAACAAAGAGGCTGGGACCCGGCACAATATGGACTCATCACGAGTGTCGCATGGATTTCGTCGGGTATTGCTGGTGTAATGTTTGGCAACCTCGCTGACCACATGGACAGACGCAAAGTCATCTTCCTCAGCCTGGTCTTATCAGCCCCTGCCTATTTTATACTGCCTACGACAGACGGAATCATCGCCTTTATCATTGCCATTCTCGCTGGCGGGCTTTCCGGAGGTTCACACAGCATTATCGTTGTGATGGCACAACAACTGTTACCATCCAACAAGGGCTTTGCATCTGGCGCAATACTGGGCTTCATATTTGCAACTGGTGCGTTAGGAACGTTCCTGATAGGGGGGTTATCCGACCAGATTGGCTTAGAAACCACCTTCCAATGGGTAGCTGGTGCGACCTTCATCGCCGGATTGATGAGTATGCTCTTGCCCAAAGCCGAACCAACTAGCGTTGAGTCGTTGTAAAGCGCAATTCTGCGTAACCCTGTGCGGTAGGTTCTGACCATGTGAGATACAAATGGCGCGCTTGATTCGTGGCGATTCGTGGCGCGCTGATAAGGAAGCCAGCTGGCACAAGCCCTTGATACCCAATCACAGTTCCATCTTGGAAATACACAATGCCGATTTCGCCCTGCTGATAGATGACAGCGGGAAGCACCTCAGATGGAGCTTGCAATACCCCCGCCCATTGTGACCAGTTTTCACGCTCCGATGTCGAATACACCGTACCCGAATTGAACCCAGTAGCTATCGTTTCATTACTCGTTGGTGATATGCCTAATCGACGTGCGGGTTCCCAATTCACGGTATCATGCTCACCTACGGTAAACCACGTTTCTGATTGACCATCCGCCCTGGTGACATTCCAGAAGAGATACGTGCGAGTCCCATCCATCCCAACTTGAAAATCCTGCAGTCGATCACCTTGCCCTAAACGCACTGACCGACTCACGCCGACAATATTGTCCAAGCCACGATTGATGATTTCACCCCGTGCAACTTGCCCGTCTACTGTCTGCCAGAATAGGAACAAATGTCCATCCCACCCACGATAGAGCTGAGGATGAAAGCCGGACACCTCCAAACGAATTGGAAATTGCCGTCGCCCACCCAAGTCGATTTCTTGCAAGAACAAACTAGGCTCAGCAACATTGCCACCCGTCCACACCACCAAAAGCGACTGATCGGCATTATTAATCGAAGTGAATTGTTGCGTCGGCTGGTCAGACAACCGAATGGGACCCAATTCAGCAATGCCATCTTCACCAATCAACGCAGAGAACAGACGCAGACTATTTGTATCCTCGTCACGATCTAGCCATAAAAGATGATGTCGATTCCGACTCGCAGGATAGAGTTGATGTCCATAGGGATGAGTTGTCGGTAAAACTAAGAGGGACGTGGCTGTAAAACCATCCTCAATCGACCATCGACGATAGTCATGATGCAAACGGGTTTCATCATCCCCCACCCACGAGAACGCAACCCGATTCCCATCCACAGCCAGCGTAGGAGCATCAATGGTCTGGGCTTCCC
>JANQRM010000500.1 GCA_028284565.1 Anaerolineae bacterium
GCGGGTTTGTGCCGCCGGAATCAGATAGAGTTCTGGAAATTGTTTATGTTTAATCATTGCTTGACGGAGTTTACTCCGTCCCTCAACGACATCAACAAGGTCATAGACAATGCGATTTTCTAAGCCCATGACAACATCGAGGTTTCTCAAACCAATATCGGCATCAATCACGACGACTCGCGCCCCTAAGCGCGCCAATGCGATGCCTAAATTAGCTGTGGTTGTGGTTTTTCCTACACCCCCTTTGCCGGAGGTGACGGTGACAACTCTTGCCCCCATGAACACTTTCCCTTTCTGGTTTATTCCCAGCTTTCCACAACAATTTGATTGTTGCGTACATAGGCAACTTCAGGTCTAACTGGCGTTTGTTGATTGTCCGGCGGCGACGTGACGATGTATTGGGCAATGCGTAGCTGGTTTGGACTCATTTTTAACGCACAAACAATCGAGTCAACATTCCCCTCTGCTCCAGCATGAACTGTTCCACGTAACTTGCCCCAGACAATAATATCGCCGGTTGCAATAATTTTTGCCCCCGGATTCACATCACCAAAGACAACGACATGCCCACGACTATGAACTGTCCGTCCAGACCGTAAGGTACGACGAAGCATCACGCCGGTTGTGCCTTCTTCTTCTGGATTAATGGGCAAAGTTTCGTTAAATTCTCGCCCCGGAATATGCCCTTGAATGCTCGTTTTTAAATCGAGTGATTGCGCGGAATCTATGGTTGTCTGGCTATCACTCAACACCACTGCCAATTGTAAACTGCGCCGTTCAAGCAAGGCTTTGAGCGAACTCAATTCATATTTGGGAACCGGACGTTCACCCACATCCACCGTAATCCTCGCTCCTCGAAAAAAACTTTCTTGCTCATCAATGCGATTGGCGAGTGCATCAATGATATTTTGCCAACCCTCAGTTGGACTCAGGTTAATCAGTAAGCCGTCTTTAATGCCCTTGATTGCGATTAAATTGTCTTGCATTTGTGTCATCTATAGTGGGCTTTCGCCAAACTGGTTCTGTCTACAACTATACCGTATTTTTTATTCCGCGCTATTGGTTTTCTACTATTGTAAAAGGGTGCAATCGAAAGGGATAGGTTAGGTTGAAGCAGAATTTGTAGCGAGATTGATTAACATAACAAGCGGAAAAATAGAGTAGATTAATGGTGCGAGGATACGAATACCAAAGCGTTCTATAGCGAGTGTTTTGTCGAACCATTGCCCTAAGGTGAACATCGCATATGTCATCCATGTGACTTGAATGATATAGAGAGGCAAAAGTAAGATATCTCGATTATTGTCCAGATAGACCAAACCAAACAGCACATACGCCGCGTAAGCTACCATGGTGACCGTTCCCAAAGTCGGATACCAACGAGCCAAGCGGGCCAATCCTAGCACACCTAGAATGACCCCAAATATTGAAAATTGATTCCCAATAACCTGAATTAGTTCAATCCAACGCTGTCCGTCACGCCATGCAAGAAGCATAAATGGACTGTTGTTGATTGCAATATTATTGACGATCAGATTATATCCACCCAACAGTGTGACAGCCCCAAACAATGCCCAATACCATTTCGGGAAGTCGCCATAGGATAACAATAAGCTGAGAAAAATGGCTGGTGCGAGTAAAGTAATCAGTGAATCATTGATTACGCCAATAATGAACAGAAGTAAAATGCCCACCGTTTGGTATATCAAGGGTGGGCGTGGTGGTGCGCCATCGGGGCGGGGGTTGGTCAGCATCATCATGTCGACAATCAGAAACATCAACCAACCGACGACAAAACCCGTTAAGCGCAAACTTTGTGGCGTGCCAATTTGGCTCCAGAACAATCCGACAAAGACAATGATGCCAATCGCAATGGCAATTTCTGGGCGACGACTGACAAGAATCACCCCTAAGATTGCAACACTCGCAATCAATATTGCAATGATAATCGTCGCAGGTTCACCTTCTCCACCACCTGTTTGCGACCAAAAGGCAGGGCTAAAGCCAAGCGTAATCCCGCCAACCAATGCCAGACTTGCCCCCATTCGTCTTAAGGACAAGGCGACACCTACTACGACTATGGCGAGACCGGATGCTCTAACCAAGGGCGTATCTCCCAAAATCAAGAATGCCAACCACATGAGTCCCCCGCTTAGTATTGCGGGTAACCAATATCGAAAGAAATCTTGTGGAGCTGTTCGTGCAGAAAATATCAAAGGATATCCTAGGGATTGTTCGCTGTGGGTAACGCCGTGCCTTCACGCTCACTTTTCAGACGGAAGTAAGCGTCCATCACTTCGACAACAACAGGTAGCGCGTTTCGTGACCCCTCATCACCGTTGTAAACAAATGCAATCACAGAAATCTCTGGATTGTCGAAGGGTGCATAGGCTGTAAACCACGCATGGGCGGGCCACTGACCCGGTACGCATAAGCCTAATGGACGGGCAATATCATCGCAATATTCTGCTGTTCCGGTTTTTCCGCCAATAGCAACATAGGGTAAGTTTTCTTGTGCCGCTAAGCCTGTCCCGAAGCGACCGACCTCATCTTCGATGACTGCCGCGCGCATTCCTTGTCGAGTTATATCGAGTGACTCCGTGCCTAAGAACGCAGGTTCATAGGGAGTGGATGGATTGGAAAAGCGAATTGGTTGGCAGACACTTCCATTAAAGGTGTAATTCAATGGGATATGGACACGATACGGACGCATATCTTCGACAAAATCGTCATCATTGACATCCACTTGCCCACGATACCCAAACGGATCACATTGAAGTGGGTCATAATAAGGGCTATTGGGTTCGCAGGTGCAGGCGAGGCTGGTTTCCCCATTAATCAGCATATCTTCTAGCAACAGCAAGGTCAGCGGTTCGTCTTCTGGCACTTCCTCTATGTTTAATGTTCGCAAGATTTGTGGCTGGAAGGGTTGGGTAATATTACGCTCTTCGTCCAAGAATTCACGGATAATCGTGGGTTGATGCAGTATTCCATTGTTGATAATTGCATTTACGGCATTCAAGAGTTGGAGCGGGGTAACTGTGACGTAACCTTGTCCAAATGATGCATTGTAAGTGTCCCCTGTTGACCATGCTTCTCCATAATTGCGCCGTTTCCAATCGCGGTCTGGCATTCGTCCCGGATTTTCAAAGGGGAGTTCGACACCCAATTCCGATCCAATCCCCATAGCTGTTGAATAGCGGAATAAATCGGTAATACCTAATCCTTCGCGCCTTAATACTTGTTCCGATACATTAGGATTGCCACCACCGATTTGATAGAAATAAACATCACAACTCCATGCAATACCCCGAATCATATCGACATTGCCGTGTCCTTCACGAAGCCAGCAGACAAAGCGTTGTGAAGCGGCGGGGTCATTGGGTGCGTAGCGATTCTCCACGATTAGTTGTCCTTCTGCGCGAAGTTGTGTGTTGGGGTCAATCACATCTTCTTCCAACACGGCGGCGGCGGTGATGAGCTTCCAAACTGAGCCGGGAGGGTAGAGACTTTTAATAGCGTTGTTTACTAAAGGACGTTGTGGGTCTTCGGCAATTTCAAAGTAGTATTCCCCGTCAATGGCACGGGCAAAGCGAGAATTGTCATAGGTTGGTAAGCTGACCATTGCCAGAATCTCGCCCGTTTGGGGATTCATCGCGATGACCACACCGGATTGAGTGACTATACGTTCTTCTGTCGTGTTCAATAAGGTGATTTGGTCGATGAGGGCTTGTTGAGCGACTTCCTGCAATTCGACATCCAGTGACAATCGAACACTTTGCCCCGGAATGGGGTCGATTTGCTCGATGATATTCAATTCTTTCCCTGCAACATCCACTTCACGAAGGAAAGACCCTCGTTGTCCAGCAAGGATATCTTCGAGGAAGCGTTCGATGCCTTCATAACCGATACGGTCGAAGGCAGGATTGTAGCCTTGTTCTCGAAGTTCTTCGGCTTCTTCTGCAGGGATAGGACCCATATAGCCAACGATATGGGTGGTTAATGCCCCTGTAGGATATTCTCGTACAGCGACGGTTTGTACATCGACACCGGGCATAAAGACGAGTTCTTCTTGAATCTGCATCGCTATTTGCCGTGGAATGTCCTGAGCGACGATGACAGGCTGGAAAGGTTCAATCCCTTCCCCTTCAATGACGAATTCTTCGATACTGCGGACATTTTGCCCTTGTGCAATAGCGGTTTCACGGGTAGGTGGGATGCCGACCAGAGCTGAGATGCGATTGTAAATCGCAAGGGTTTCGTCTTCAGATACGGGTAATTCTGCAGGAACAATCGTCACATTAAACGCGGCGACATTACGGGCAAGACGCTCATCGTTGCGGTCAAAGATTGCACCCCGTTGCGCTGGAATCGGCAACTGATTCAATTGTTGGTCACGCGCTTGCAATTCCCACTCGTCTTGTTCGACAATTTGCAACTGATACATCCTCAGTGTAAACAGCAAAAAAACAGCAACAATCACGGCTTGGAAAAAGGTCAGCCGCCAACCCTGAAATGGCATTATGGCTTTCACAGGATCACCTATCAATCGTCCAACAGATTAGATGCGATTCAATCCGGTGGTGAGCCGTCGTTGAATCCACCTGACAATGAAGTACACGGGATATATCAACAAAAGATTATAAAATAATGTGGGGATGAGAACATTCCGAATCATCTCAATCAAACCATAGGGCATCCCAACCATGGCGAGAATTAAGAGGGATGTGACTTGGAACACAATTGTCCCTGCGAGCACAAGCCCCAATAACATCACGATATTCACGCTATAAACTTGTCGCCGAATGGAATTGGCAACAAAAGCAATCATCACCAAACTGAGGGAGGATGTGCCAAGCGGGGCTTGCGACATTAAATCTTGCATGATACCCCCAGTGACTGCCCAAAATAGCGCATCATCCAATTCTGCATTGAGCGACCACGCCAATACAAAGAGCAACACAAGGCTCGGTTGTCCACTTGCAATCCGAATCTGGGGCAGAATGCTCGATTGTAATACGACACAAAATGCCAAGATTGGCAGACTCAAATACCGTCCCATGATTACGATTCAGGCTCTTCAAAAACCGACAAATCAACAGGCTGAAAACTGGTGATGACTAGCACAAATTCTAAGGTGTCAAAGTCAATTCGACTTCTTACTTCTGCACTTTGGAACAACTCAAACTCAAACTGTTGAACGCTCGTCACTTGTCCAATGAGAATATCTGGTGGGAAATTACCGCCTAAACCGGAGGTGAAGACCAAATCGCCCTCAATAATATTCGAGTCTAGATTGACGAAGGTGAGCCGCAAACCACCTGACAATTGTCCAATAACACTACCTTCGTCGCGGGTTGTCTGTAATCTCGCGCTAACGGCACTGTTTTCATCCGTAATCAGTTGGACTTGCGAGGCATCTGCCGAAACCTGAATCACACGCCCAACCAAGCCGAGTTCCGTGACCACGGGCATCCCAATGGCAATCCCATCCCGACTGCCCCGATTGATGATAATACTGCGAATTACGGCGTTTTGATCACGTCCAATGACATCCGCTGTGACAAATTCTTGATTCTCAACGCTCGTGGTGTAGTTTAATAGTCCTGCGAGGCGGTCATAATCACTGGCGATTTCACGTAATTGGATGATTTCAATCTGGTTCAAAGCGATAATTTCTTCGAGTTGGGCATTACGCTCTTGCAGATTTTGTATTTCACTGAGGTCAGTGATAGTATTCGTCAAACCAATCGAGAGGCGGTTGAAAAAGCCTGATATAATATTCAGTGGAGTCGCCGCGACCCCTTCTACGGGAGCCAATATCCCTGTTGCACTAACGACAATCAAACACCCACAAAATGAGAGGGTAGCAAATAAAAATAAGACTCGGTTGGCTGTCCAATTCTGTCGCATGGGGCGTATTATACATGGATTCTGAAGAGGAATAGAGGGAAAGCCACCTATGCTCTTTTGGAAATTTATCAAGCAAAATACCGGTTATCCGTGATGAGTACTGCCACGCTCAGGTCCAGTGAGCAATTGCCGAAGGTTATTGTAATCTTCCAAAATACGTCCTGCACCTCGTGCAACACAAGTCATGGCATCATCGGCGACCCATGCACGAATATTCACTTCTTCGGTTAATCGTTCATCTAACCCGCGCAATTGTCCTGCACCACCTGCGATACAAATTCCACTTTCCATTAGGTCAGCGACAAGTTCCGGTGGCGTATCATCTAAAGCATCTTTGACTGTATCTACGATGATATTGATCGAACCAGCGATGGCTTCACGCATTTCAATTGAACTCACTTCAATCGATTCAGGCAATCCTGTGGTTAAATCACGACCTTTGACAATGGCAGTTCGTTCTTGTGGTAGGGGATAAGCAGAACCGATTTCGATTTTGATTTTCTCGGCTTGGGGTTCACCAATCAGTAAATTGTGTTTATTCCGCATATATTGCACGATGTCTTCATCCATCTCGTCGCCAGCAACACGGATAGAGCGACTAATGACAATCCCGCCGAGCGAGAAGAGGGCAACTTCGGTTGTTCCACCGCCAATATCAACGACCATG
>JANQRM010000533.1 GCA_028284565.1 Anaerolineae bacterium
CTTCCGCATCGCGCTACGGGCTGGGGTGGATTTGAATACGCTGGCGACAGTCAACGGCATTGCGGACCCCACCCGCATCTTTGTCGGGCAGGTGCTGACGATACCATAGGCGAAAGACTTCAAAATGAAAGATGGGCTAAGCGACAAACTTAACCCATCTTCATGCCATACACAGATCAATTATAGACTCGTCGTATTAACCCGCAACAAGGACAGGATTATTGAGGGTTGTCTGGAATTCCTCGTCGGTACGGAGTTCAAGTAATAGACTGTCACAGGACTGACATCGCCATTCTTGTAGTTTTTCATTCGTATCTAAATCGAAAAAGGTCAATCGCTTTATTTGAGTTCCCTCAAGTTGTTGATTACATTCATAGCAAGTATGATTACTCATCGTAAATCCCTTCACAGCTGACAACTTAAAATCAACACTATATTAATTATAATAACCAAGAACGGCATGGAGAACCCTTAAGAATCGTGGTAGCAAGTTGACTCGAATGGAAATAATTAATACTCGTTTCATGCCAGAACAACAGAATAGGGTATAATAGTGTCTAGAGAGGGGTTAAGGTGGCGGGGCAAGAGAGGTAATCGATGGCACGATGTATATACTTAATGTTTCTTTTTAGCTTCTTGATTCCCACAATAAGCGCGCAACAACCGGATAACACTGTCACTTGCTTTGCAAACGATCCAGATGCCTTGCAAGTTGCCCTGAATGATGCAGAATGCGGGATTATCACCTTGATCTCACGGATATATCAAGGCAATTTCGTGATCTTGCGGAGCCTGACCTTACAAGGTGAAGGCGAAACGACAATATTAAGTGGAGCTGGTTTGAATCCGATTGTGTCGATTGGCACCCAAGCCACCGTGAGTATCTCCAATCTCAAAATCCAAAATGGTATCTCAGCCGAATCGGGCGGTGGTATCTCCAATACCGGCGACCTAGTTTTGACAGATGTCCGAATCGCGAATAACCGAAGTCGGCTAAGCGGCGGTGGTATATATAACGAAGGCAGTCTGGTTCTCAATAATGTGATTGTCACACAAAATCAAGCTGTCTTTGGTGCGGGTATCTATAACGCTGGGGGGATGATGACACTCAATCAGTCGTCAGTCACTAATAATGTAGCTGAAATTTTTGGTGGGGGAATCAACAACGATATCGGGTTTATCAACCTGCATGAAAGTCCTGTGTCGCGTAACTTTGCGGGCGAGCAAGGGGGTGGCATCTTTAACTTTGAGGGACAAATCACCAACTCGTGCCGTTCTATCGCCCGCAATGTCCCCAATCAAGTGACGGGTGATGGGGGCTTTTATGTCGCACTGACCCGCTTCTGCCCCGACGAGATGGGAGCCTTCCTTGACACAGATTCGGATGAGACCGCAATAACATTTGGGGCTGGCGACGGGCGGATTAACACCTTTGGTTCGGATTTTGCTATTTTTACAGAGCCCGATATTGGCATCTTGGTCTACGGCGCGAATGAAGATAACGAAACCTTTTTGGGAGCCTATGCATCCATTCCCGAAATCGACTTGTTGCCCTGCCCTGCAGAAGAACAGCAGGTCATCGGCACAAGTTTCAATCGCCGTTTTCGCATTAATTGGTTGACCAATTGTGAATTCATGGTCGAGATTGAGACACCCGATCGAGAAAATGTGAATCAGATTTTGTTCGACACCTTCCCAGCAGATGGCGTGGTGGAGCGTCGGGTGACACGCGAACAATAAGAAATTCGCAATTCGTTTAAGTAAGAGCGATTCGCGAACCGCCCTTACACCTTCTGCTTCAGTTGTGAATATCCTGAGTGTTTCACAATTCGTTTTTACGCTCTACTACAAGGTCGTGCGTCGCATCATAGCTAACTCACCTGACATGGGAACAGGCATACTCCGCATCAGGCGATGATCGGGTTCTTTATATAACCATGCAGCATAGCGAACACAGAGCATCATGACATCATGTGGAGGTTGATAGACCGAGATGGCTGTCCCCTGTGCATGAGAATTTGCCGTCGTACCATTCACCCCGCGCAAAACGGTGAGCGTATTTGTGGCAGTATCCACTGCTAAGACTCGCAGATATTCCGATTCGATTTGCAACAACTGTCCGACTTGAAAGCGCGGAGGCGTTGCCATCTCATCTGTGCCATCGGCATCATTGACCGTGAGGGTTGTGACACTATTGGATAAGGGGTTGTCTTGTACTGTGTCTAGGCTATCTTTCCATGCGAGTGTCCAAGCATCATGCCAACCCCAAATACCCGTGACTTGAATCGCACTGAGATGGGAGTCCGTATACGTCAAAGATTCACCATTGATGAGTTGAATAACTCCGGTGGGGATGCCCGCACCGTCGGGAATATGGACGATATTGGCACTATCGATGGTCTGCCCATCACCATTCACAATCGTGGTGAGCGAGAGCAAGTCATCCTCCAAAATTAATTCATCAGGGATATAGAGGTCAATATCGTGTATGATGGTGGCATGATAGGGACAGAATTGTCGTCCAGCGAAGCGTTCAATAGTCTGCGTGGCGGCTTCCAGATGGGAACGTAAACGCGCGTCCTCATCGGTGTCGCTATCGGCAAGACCAAGAAATTGACGTAGTTGGTACAAGGTGGCAATGGTATTCATGTACTCTTCCTTTTGATTGTTAGAAACGATAAAACTACGGAGCTTGTTATCCGTAATTAGTAACAAGTGTTTAACCTAAACTGGAAACTTCGAGGCATCATTAATGGGGATTCATATTCAATGGGACTCACCTGACAAACGTATCATCTTGGCACAATTCGATGAGCGTTGGACGTGGGATGAGTATCATGCGGGGATTGAACAGATTGTCGAAATGATCGAGGGTGTCCCCCATTCAGTCAGTCTCATTAACACCCTTGCGGATGGGCGTTTTCTTCCCTTTGGGGCATTGTCCCAGGTGATTCGGGGTTATCGACGGGTTCCAGAGAATATGGACTGGATTGTAATCGTAGGGGCGCACCGTTTTTTTCGCTTGTTTATTCGGAGCTTACAGCGCATTGCACCGAACTCGCCTGCGAAGACGATACGGTTTGCACAATCTCTAATAGAGGCGCGCGACTTCATCACGCAGTTAAACGAGGCTTCGGGAGCGGAATCCTCTCAGCAAATGGACTAGCTTACGTCTTGTTGCACCGCATCGTCATCGTCTGCTAAAACAAATTCGAGATAATTGAGTGCTTCATCCATCGTTTTGAAGTATTGCGTGTTCTTGCTTTTACGGGTTTTGACTGCTGTCACTTCGTTTTCAAATTGAGCTTGGGTATTCATGCCCACCAAGACTCCGCGAGCGGCGTTAGGATGGCTGTAGGCACGATGCCCCTTCACTTGTAGCAGGGCTTTGGGGTTGCATTCGGTAACTTCTAGCCAATTGATTAAGACGAAGATTGGACAGTTGGCTTTGTCCATTTCATTTGCCATTGCATCTAAGGTCTCTGTCAAGGTCTCGACGTTTTGATGCCCTTGATAACTGACATAAAGGACACGATCAGGTTTCATCCAATAGATTTCGTGCGCCATGATTTCTCTCCCATACTTTACGCATAATTCATTCTATGTCAATTTCCGCAGTTAGTTCCTTAACATTTCTCGCCTACTCCGTCCAAGATGGTCTCTGGTCGGTACTCGACAAGGGTCGCAATCTCCTGCACAATGCAATCGTTAGGTTTATCTGCTAAGGTAACCTCGCCAAGACTGGCATTTCCATTCACTCAACATGAAGGACACCTCAATGAAAATGTTGCGTTATACGATTATGCTAACGCTGTTAACGCTGGTTTGGATGACTGTCTCTGCACAAGAAGCCCAAACCCCACAAGCCATCTGCGACTCGGCAGAAGTCAGCGACCTCAGTGAACAAAGTTATTCTGCACCAGACAGCGTATTAGAAGATGGAGTCGATTATCGTGCAGTGATATGTACGGAAGCAGGCGCGGTCTATCTGGATTTATACGAAGACCTCACGCCGATTACGGTCAACAATTTTGTCTTTCTTGCTCAAAACAACTATTATGATAGCACGACCTTCCACCGCGTGTTAGAAAATTTCATGGCACAGGCTGGCGACCCCACTGGCACAGGTGCAGGAGGTCCGGGCTATCAATTCATCGACGAACCTGTGGGTTACCTCACCTTTGATCGTGTCGGCTTATTAGCAATGGCGAATGCGGGTCCCGGTACAAATGGCTCGCAGTTTTTCATAACCACTGCAGAAACGCCGTGGCTCGATTTCAACCACACCATTTTTGGAGAAGTACTAACAGGCTATGAGAATGTCTTAGCTTTGCGCCTACGCGACCCACAGACCAACCCCGATTTTGAAGGGGCATCCCTCAACACAGTCGTGATTATCACCGCCCCTAGTACAGTGGATGCTGAGATTCCTGAGACAACACTGGCAACACAAGCTGATGTCGAAGTCGCCTTGAGTAATATGGATAGCCAATTGTTGACCGTCCTCGCCAAAGATTCCGAACGGTCTGGCTTATTCTCGACAGACGAGTTGGTTGATTCAGCTCCATCAGCGATTGCAGAAGATTTGGCACCCTTCCTCACCGAGAACAATCATCAATATCGCTTTGTGACTCGCTATCAAAATGCAGACTGCTCGCAAGAAATTTTCTTCGGCTTCTTCCAAGTTACATTGGATAATTTTGACACCGCCGACGATGCTGACAACGCATTGGCAGATGACTTCCCTGCCTCCCTCGCCGAAGCGAACGGCTTTAGCTATGACGCTGATTCGGATGTATATGCTAAACCTGTGGACTACTGCGATGGGTCATCCGCGACTCATGTGATGCGCCTCTACACACATGGGCGTTTCCTTGTGACACTGGAGGGCAGTGTAGCGGATTCAGTTTTATCACAAGTGCCAGTCAACACAATCATAGTCGAGGGTTTCCAACGCTTGCTCGACCAATTCATGGCTCCTGTTTTCCGCCCAGAGATTCGCTCATAACCAATACATCTGGGGTGTAGGCAACCAATCGCTACGCCCCTCCTCCATCGTCCATCTTTAATGCCAATTCTTATTCAGCACTGGTCAACCTCGCCAATCTTTTGCACAATGCAATGATTCATGCAATAAAGACATCATTCTGATAATTTCAGTTACCCAAGGATTGAATATGGAACAAAATTCATCGCGCTTACCTTTTGTATTGGTTGGCGGTCTGCTGATTGTGGTGGTGGTACTTGCCCTGCTGATCTTTACGGTGGGCGCACCCCCCGCGATTCCCACGCCGACGGTCCCGCCGACAGCGACACCCGTGCCGACATCAGTGCCTCCCGCAACCGTGGACGCGAATGCCGAAGTCCCTGAAAATTCACCCCAAGGGATTTGCAATGCACTCGAACCGGGCGAGCTAACTGAACAAAGTTACCCGGAACCCGAACAAGTGCTTGAAGACGTAACAGATTATTATGCCATCCTGTGTACTGATGTGGGGGCAGTGTTCCTTGATTTATATGAAGACCTCACACCGATTACGGTCAATAACTTCGTCTTTCTCGCGCAAAACGGGTATTATGATGGCACGACTTTCCATCGAGTGATAACCGATTTCATGGCGCAAGCGGGCGACCCCACCGCGACGGGTTCAGGCGGTCCGGGCTACCAGTTTGCAGATGAGTTTGTTGGCTTTTTGACCTTTGATCGTCCCGGCTTGTTGGCAATGGCAAATGCAGGACCCGGCACAAACGGCTCACAATTCTTTATCACCACTGCGCCAACGGAACATCTCAACTTCCGACATACGATTTTTGGCGAAGTATTGAATGGCTACGAGAATGTTACTACCATCCGTCTGCGCGATCCAAACGTCAATCCAGAATTTGATGGAACAACCTTGCGAAACGTGGTCATTATCACCGACCTTGAGGGTTTGGATGTCGATATTCCAGAGGCAACGCCCGCAACACAAGCGGATGTCGAAGTGGCATTGGGCAATATGGAAAGTCAGTTGCTCAACGTCAGCGAGAAAGATGGAGAAGGTTCTGGCTCGTGGACAACAGAGGAACTCATAGAGACCGCACCTGACGACATCGCAGAAGATTTTGCCAGCTACTTGGAGTCACATAATCATGCGTTCCGTGTCGCCTCGCGCTTGTTGAATGCCGAGTGTGACCAGCAGTTGTTCTTCGGCTTTTACAAAGTGACAATTGATGCCTTTGCATCAGCAGAGGATGCTCAGAATGCTTTAGCCGACGATTTCCTTACCTCACTTGCAGAAACCAACGGCTTTACCTACGATGACGTGACGAATGTCTATACGCAGGCAGTTGAATATTGTGATGACTCTGAGGCGACATATGTCATGCGCCGCTATACACGCGGGCGTTACCTCCTCACCGTAGAAGGCAGTATAGCGGATTCCATCTTGCTACAAGTACCGATTACGACAGTGGTAGATGAAGGGCTAGAACGCTTGGCTGAGCAGTTCATGGCTCCCGTATTTTTGCCAGAGATTCGGTCATAGAGAGATTTCATAAGGGTGTACAGCGAGTACGCCCTTACTGCTTCTTCATAGTTTATTTCCCATTCCCTCATGTTCACCTAAACTAGGGCTGTTAGCCTCACCGCTTAGTTCTGAGACACATTCAAAGGGGGTAAGCATGTTACAAAACATCAAAGACAGACAGGCAGTGGATGCGGGACTTATTTTCTCGCTGGTGGTCTGTGTCGCCATCGTTTTGCTTGGCACATCACTTTTACGCTTTGATGTTGTCGAAGAACCGCCCAATAATGAGTTGTTCTATGAATGGCAATTAGTAACACCCAACGTCTGGGCGCAGGTGACGGCATGGTTGGGTTTTGTGGTGCATCAATTCTTGATTTGGGGGACAATTTGGTATGCTCAGAAGCACTATACCAAAAAGGACTATACGGATACCCTGCGTCCGGTCAACAAGTGGGCGTTGGGGATTAACGTTGTCTTCATCATCCTCCACTATCTGCAAACAGCAGTATTTTATGATGCTATCGCCCAAGATTTACCGAGTTGGACCGCCCAATTCGCTGTGGCGTTGATGCTCATCGTCATCTTAGGGATGGAAAATCAACGGCGGGGTCTCTTCTTCGGGAAGAAAGTCCCCTTCCGCAAAGCCTTCACGGATGGACTGCGACGTTATCATGGCTACTTCTTTAGCTTTGCTGTGATTTACACCTTCTGGTTTCATCCGATGGTTCCCACATTCGGGCATCTCGTTGGCTTCGTCCATGTGATATTGGTCATGTTTCAAGGCTCGTTGATGTTCATGCGCTACCATCTCAATGTGCGCTGGATGCTCTTGCTGGAGATTCTGGTTCTGCCTCATGCTTTCCAAGTCGCGCTCGAACAAGGACCCGACATCTGGCCCATGTTCCTCTTTGGCTTTGCCACCATCTTCTTGGTCACACAGATGCATGGCTTACGCCTGAAAGCGTGGGTACAAGCCCTCTTCTACGGCGGATTTACCATCACGGTGCTGTACGTCTATTTTGTCATGCGCGAACCCTACCAGATTAACGAAGTCATCCGCATTCCGCTGATTGAATATCTGGTGCTGTTCATCATGTACTGGATTTATCTCGGTGGCGCGTGGCTAGCTAGCAAGTTCGGTGGCACAACCCAACCGCCAACTCCCGAACCGCTGGGTGCCGGGGATTAAACCCTTCATATTGAGAAATCTCGAATAATTTGTAAGGGCGTACAGCTGTACGCCCCTACAATTGGTCTATAATGCCAGCCTGACGCTATCCTGCATTTATCCTGTAGAATAGGTCAGATTCTTTTTTATTCATGCTCTGTGACCTCTGATTCTCTGTGGTGAACAACTTTATGCCCAATATCTTCTATATCGACGGAGCATTCGTCTCCGATGAGCAAGCCCACATTCCAGCAAACGACCTTGGCGTGATTCGCGGATTTGGCGTATTCGACTTCACACGCACCTACAATCGTCAACCCTTTCATCTGGTCGAGCATGTGCGCCGACTGCAAATCTCTTCTGAGCAAATTGGTTTGGCGTTGCCTCATTCATTAGAAGACATCTGCAATATCGTGATGGAAACACTCGACAAAAACGACCACCCGGAATCCTATATCCGTATTGTGTCGACAGGCGGAGTTAGTCCCAACGGCATCACACCGCAGGGCAATTCGAGCTTGATTGTGATGGTCACACCCGTGATTGAGCGTCCGGCATGGTGGCAGAAAGATGGCATCAAAGTCATCACGACAGATATTCAACGCCTCTATCCCACCGTCAAATCGACGAATTACATCCCGGCAATTATGGCACAAGCGGAAGCCAGAACTGCCGATGCCATTGAAGCTCTCTACACAAAAGATGGCTACGTCCAAGAAGGCACAACAACGAACCTCTTCATTGTCAAGAATGGTACACTCATCACCCCACCAGAGACGGACGTGCTACAAGGTGTCACGCGCATGGTCGTCTTATCATTAGCAGAGGGCAACTACCCGATTGAAGTCCGCCCTGTGTCCGTTGATGAACTCAAATCCGCGGACGAAGTATTCATCACCTCTTCAACCAAAGAGATTGTCCCAGTCGTTCAAGTAGATGACACCACCATCGCCGACGGCACACCCCAAGCCACCACCCGCGACCTCCTGCATCGTTTCAAACAATATGCCAAGGCATATCGGATAGGGGTTTAGATGCAAACTAATCTTGCTTACAGCGTCGCCATATTTGTGCTTTTGGGAGTGGCGTTGTCTAAGGATATACTGACGGGCGATTTTATGCTGTTATATCTAATCGTTCCTGTTTATTTTGTTACCTCAGTTCTGTATCATTTGTATGGAAATCTCAGGTCTTTTTATAAGAATCAAAAAATGATGTTGCAAGATAATTCATATATCATCTCAGAGATTGAAACCATAGACCTCAATGAAGAAGCTGAATCTAAGAAACAAGAATTGTTGTCAATCGGCTTTAGTGAATTAGGTAAAGCGCACATGAGCAGAACCGATGGATTTTCATGCGACATGATGATTATGAGCGATGCCGATGAAACTACAATTGCAAGTATTTGCAGTGAAAGCGAACCAAAGATCGAGTTCATAACGTATTATGAGGATAGCGCAAAATTAGCCACACTTTTTCCCAACGGGTTCGAGAGAAACACTCCTCTTATACAAATTTATGTTGTGAGTGAAGATTTAGGTCAGGCTTATCAATCACATCTACATCATAATCTCCCTTTCCAAGCAATTCATGGAAAACCGATTGTTGTTGCCTCGCTTCAAAGATATCTACAAATTTCCAAATTCGATCCAAAAACTCTCGAACAATTCTATCATCATACACAAGCAATTGTTCGGAGTAAAATAATAGGTGAGGTTGTCAAACTGGCGATTGGGATAATCGGACTTGCTTACTTTTTGTTGGGAACTCAAGATATCCGTTTGAGATTCTTTTTAGTTAGCATTGCGCTTTATGTAGTTTGGTTCATTGTACAACAAGTTATTTATGAGCCATTGTCTAATCCCAAGAAAGCCAAAGCCTAGCACAGTCAGGGTCAAATTTTCTCCCGCGCGCGGATTTTTAGCATATTCATGAAGTGATTCATCCGTAGGAATTCGTACAGTTCCTCGCGCCCATCGGCTGTCAGAGCATCCTGTCGATTTTGCTCCAATAATTCACTCAAGCGTTGTTCGAGTGTCTCCGATGGTTTGAAGGCAATAATCGCTTCTGGGTTTGGTGTTGATGTTAGAAAGTCAATTACTTCCTTAAAGAGCGTGTCAGGTTTTGCAACTGCCATGATTCGTCCTTTTACAATGTCACAACCCCATTATACACAAGCTATCAAACTCATCACTCGTTACTTTTTCTGACCATCTGACCGCTGATGTCTGTCATCTATTTATACTGATAAGCGGGCGAAGCCAACATCAACTGCACTGCCGCCAGCCAGCGAGCATCGTCGGTTGCGCCGATGGAGTCTACGAAATCCCAAACAACAGTCGATTCAGAATCCGTGATGGGTCGTCCAAGAAAGTATTGTGCGAGGAAGGAGAGAACCGCCTCGTCGGAGTCAGTCGTGACATTCGCGCCAATCAAGTTGCTGAACGCCTCACCATTGGGTTCGCCCAAGCCACCACTCAGCATCTCCACCACCAGATTCCAGCGCGGGAGCAGATTGTTCATCCAGTAGGCTCCCACATCGGGATAGCCATTGGGTGCGGGCCAGAAGTAGGGGATGTGTCCGAGTGCTTCAAAGGTCTCAAACAGCCCTCGATAGAAACGATTAGTCCGCGTGACTTGATAATCCAGCCCCCGAATCAAACCGATGGCGAATTCATAGGGTCGCTTGAACTTAGGCGGGGCATTGTGGAATTCATCACTATAGAAAATCACGCGCAATATCGAAGGAATATCCCCATCCGTGTCCGTGAAAGTCTGTGCGACTTGTTGAACCAGCGAATCCGGCGGGAAATCAGAGACGAATCGTCGGACTAATTTCGTACTGATGTAGTGTGCCGTCGAGGGATGGGAAGCGAGCATATCAAGGACTTGTTCGCCATCCCCTTCGCCATCATTGGGCGCGAGTAATTGTCCGAGTACCACCTTGTCCTCATAATCATGAATCATCCGACGGAAGACAAACGTTCCTGATGTCCGTGCGCTATCACTTCCACGCGGGGGAACAATCGACCAGCCTGTAAAGGCGCGTGCGACTGCCACCACATCATCTTCCGTATAACCACCATTCACACCCAGCGTATGCAATTCCATCAACTCTCGAGCATAATTTTCATTGGGATGCGAGGCTTCACTCTGGGCATTGTCGAGATAGACAAGCATTGCGGGGCTGTGTGCCGATGCACCGAGTAAATCACGAAACTTGCCCATGCTATGCTTGCGAATGACATCGCGCTCATCCGTCGCTTTGAAGAAGGCAACCGGGTTTTTTAATAAATAGACATTAAAGTGATCGGTCCAAAATTGCACGACACGCTCAAAGAGTTGGCGTTTAGACAATTGTCCACGCACGATATTTGCACCGATGAGTTGGCGGAACAACTGCCCTTGCATCCCGCGATAACGGTCAAAGGCTTCATTGGATTCCATTTCAATAAGAGGGAATTCTGACGACAGCATCAAATTGACATCCGTATCATCAATCTGGAGATATGCTAACTGCTCCTCGATAAAGGCATCCACACCAATGCTTTTCACATGCTCATACAAAGCGGGGGTCACGCCAAAGGTCAAGCGGGAAATCACATGCGAAATGGGGTCGCGCTGTGCAGGTTGAAACGTGCCGGGGCTGTCTGCAAAGACTCGACTGAGGGTGGGGGCATCGAGTGCGAGTGCCGTCCCTGCTAAACCTGCCAATTTCAAAAAATCACGCCTCTCCATCGCCATCTCCTCTGATTACCGAGTGTCTATGGCTACCCTACCATCATGATGCTAGCGCGATGTTGTGCGGATGTAAAATGGGTGTAAATTGCGTTAGAGCATATGTGCTGTTAAGAAAGTGGTGTTTGTACTAAAATAGATGGTGCAAACAAAGGATGAAGAATGCGCCTACAACAACTTAAAATCAACGGATATGGACCTTTTGCGATTGAACAAACACTTGAGATTGAAGAAGATGTAACAATTCTGACTGGCGCAAACGATGTAGGTAAATCTGCTATTCTCCGTCTAATCCAAATGATTTGTGACGATCTTCCGAATCAGCAATCTGATGCAAACAAACACAGAGGAGTTGAATCAGGAAAAGTATGGAACGAAGATGATGGAATTTACTGCGAAGCTACATTTACCTCTAACTTTCATATTACAAATAAAGATAAGGTAATGCCCGGAGATGTAATCGAGATAAGATTCTATCTTACATCAGATAAGATTGCCGAAATGATTAGACATCAAAGAGGGAATTCCAATCGATCTGTAATTCCATATGGTGAAGTTAGTAAGTATCGACCTGATATTATCCGCTACTCTAATATCAAGGAGATAAAAAATCAGATAAATAAGGATAGTTCACCCAATGCAACAGAGTTGTCATTATTGGAAGTTGCTTTTGGTAAAAATCCCTTTGAACAACTTCAAGCAGTTGAGGAATCAGATTTTCACAGTCGAATTAGCGACGGTGCGGAAAAGTTAAATTCATTTGTCCAACAAATTTTGCCTGCTGAAATGGGCTTACAGTTCAGGTTAAGCGCAGACAGATTTCCTAAAATAAATCTGCATGTTGGTTTTAAAGACAAATGGGGAAGTGATACTCCCATGGACTATCGAGGAAGTGGAGTTCGTAAGATAATGAGTATCATTGCTTATCTTTTGAACTCTGATAAAGACAAATCCACTATAATTTTGATGGATGAGCCTGAAAACTCTCTGCACGCCAACTCTCAACATTTGTTAAGAACATTTCTTGAACGATTAGCAGAGAATGAAAACATTCAAGTTGTCTACGCCACCCATTCGCCTTCGATGATTAATAATTTCCGTCCGCATAACATTCGTCTATTAAGGCGAGAATCAAGAGATGGCATTGCCACTACTGTGATAGACAATAAGCCCTACGGAGATAATTATCTGAAGGTCCGCACTCAGTTGGGGATTACGCCCGCTGATTCACTTTTGTATGCGCCTATCACCATAATCGTCGAAGGTCCAACAGAAGTTGTGTGTCTTCCCATAATTTTATTAAATTGGTTTAAGGAAGACATGCGTACATTATTAAGCCAAATACATATTCTTGATGGTATAGGAACTGGATGGGCATCGCGATGTGATCTTGCTGTGTCTCAGGGGGCAAACCCCATCATTTTTGTCGATGGAGACGATATCAAAAAAGTTAAGCAAGCACAAATAAAGAATAAGTTCCCAGACATACCTATCATCACTTTGTCTGAGGGTTTGGAATTTGAAGATATTGTGCCGAGAGAACAGTATTTTCAAGCTCTTGCAGAAATTACAAAGCAAGACACGACTGAAGAAAAGTATAATGAATGGGAAAAGAACCAATCCCTTCATCCAAAAATGATGTTCTCCAAAAGAGTAACACGCTGGTTGCAAGATGAATTTGAAATCTTTTCGTTTAAGAAGTACGAAGTCATGAAAAAAGCCTTGGATTTAGTGGATGATTTCTCACTACTTAATGAAGGCGATAAATTCAAAGATTTGGTTGAAGAAATTAAGAATCAACTCTCAAAAAGCACAGTTTAGCCTCTATATAAGGGCTTCGCCCTGATGAGAGCTTTGTGCAATTTGTCAATGTTGCCACTAACAGTCTATTTGTATAATAATGCAACAGGTCGAATGCCGATAAGAAGGATGGTTTATGCCAATCACGGTGACGTGGGGGGATAATACGAAAAGCTATGTGCATTTGAAAGCGGAGGGCGCATGGGAATTCGACGAGTATCATCGTGCCATTGCCGAAGCGAATGCCCTCATCAACTCGGTCGAGCATACCGTGAATGTCATCAGCCACCTATCCGATGAAAAAGCCAAGCGGATGCCCCGCAATGCCATGCCCGAATTCCGCAAAGCCGCCAAAGATATGCCAGACAATGTGGGCATCATCATCCTCGTGCCGGGCAATATCATGATTCAGATGTTCACGAATACGGTGAGTAAGCTCTTTGGCAACGTCATTCACATGAAATTACGCTCGGCTAAGACATTGGAAGAAGCCGAAAAGCTCTCTGCTGAAGAGAGAGCCAAATCAGAGTCCTAGATTGTTTTGAGGAAAAGGTTGCTATTTCATTGCTTGCAATTGGCGGAAGCCGAAGACTAGCACCACAAAGCCAACAAGTACAAAGGCGCGATGGATTGTTCCGTTCCATGCACCAAAAAGGGTGCCGGTTAGCGTAGCAACCAAATGAGCAATCCCAAGAATGACCGTTCCGACAACGATGTAGGTCAAGGTTTTACCCATCACCCCGCCGATGCCACGCACTGTCACCACCATCCAAATCGAGGCAACAATCAGGATAATATCCAGAACGATGTTGGTAATTTGAATTTCAGACATATGATAACCCCTTCTTAATCTAAAAGAACTTCATACATGCGTGCTAAACCTAACTTATCAACAAAGTTTAACACATCTGGGTGGGTATTGGCATCTAATCGCTGTAATGCCTTGATGACTAATTTTTCGCCGATGAGACTCGCGGCGTAGGTCATGGAACGGGCGAGTACAGCGCGATAAATATCGGTATCTTTGCGACTCAGTTGGACGGTGATTTCACCATCTTGCATGTTGACTGCCCAGACGTTACGTCGTCCAGTCTCATTAACAACATCTTCCAGATTGCGTCCCATGCGCCCACCACCCCATTGCACTACGAGTTGATGGAGCATCTCGATTTGAGCTTTGAAGTAATTTTCGAGAGAGTTCTCTTCCATCGTGTTGATGGGTTTGCTGACTTCACCTGAGATATCAGCTAATGGTGAGGTGGCATCCGGAACCACTTCGAGGGTAATGTCTGCGCCTACAAAGTTGCCGTCATCATCAGTTGTGGCAAGTGCCGAGCAGAAGACTTGCCGACTTTCGCCCTGAGAGTCGATGATTTCGATCATGGTCTTCTCAACGCCACCCTCGGTACTGATGGCATTGATCATTTGATTGGAAAGGCTGGGATCAATTCCCAAGACATCATGTAAGGGTGTCCCGATGATATTTCGGGCTTCATGATGATGCCGTTTTAGAACACGCAACGCCTGATTATCGACAAAAATCACATGCCCTAACATATTCGTCATCAGCAAAGCTGTGAAACGATCTGAGGCTGTATCGGCGGTGGATGATGCAGATGACTTCCCTTCTAAGGCACTGACCAACCCTTGTGCCATTTTACCTGCTGTTTGATAACGATCAGGAACTTCTTTTGCCAATGATTTTTCGATGACTTGTTGAATATGTTGCGGTAAATCAGGGCGTAATTCCCGAATATCTGGTACAGGTTGTGTCACGTGTGCCATCAAAATACCGGGCGCGGTAGAGGCTTGAAATGGGGCTTGCCCAGTTAGTAATTGATAGAGCGTGACACCCAGCGCGTAGATGTCAATGGATTGGGTCAGTTCGTCGGGTCCAGCTTGTTCGGGAGCCATGTAGGTGGGTGTACCAAGAATCGCGCCACCAGTAATCTCACTCCGTTCTTGAGTAACCTTTGCCAAGCCGAAGTCAGCAAGATAGGTATTACCACGTTCATCAAGGAGGACATTGGCGGGCTTGAAATCTCGATGCAATATCCCTTTACTGTGGGCAAAATCTAGCGCATCGGCAATTTGGCGAATCACGCGAATAACTTCATCGACAGATAGGGATTCTTCCTTCATCCAATCGGAGAGTGTTCCACCTGACAAATACGCCATTGCAATGAAGGGCATGTTGTTATACGTGCCGAAATCGTAAACGGGAAGAATGTGTGGATGTTGCAGGCTGGCAATAATCGACACTTCCCGATAGAAACGTTCTTCAAAAGAAGCATCATGTGAAAATGAACTCGGTAGAATCTTGATGGCGACATCTCGATTCATGGAGGGTTGATAGGCGCGATAAACGGTTGCCATGCCCCCCTTGGCAATTTCATCTTGGACTTGATATTGTCCGATTTCATGACCGACAAGGTCAACCATAGGTGTATTATCCTGACCCTAGAGGTTATTATCGTTTCATTATACCCCAAAATTGACAAGATGCTCTCTTAATACTATGAAACAAAAGTAAAGATGTCGCAAAAAAAATGAGCCGTCAGATTTTAGCTGTCAGCTAGCAGGATTTTCGCATTTTATCTGAGATTATGACTTTGAGGATGTTTGGATTGTGGATGAAATTTTCCATCGTTTGTGGAGTAGATAATGCCGTCTAGCCAGTTTTCCCAGTCTGTGATGGTCACTTTCCATCCTTTGGGTCGCGGTTTTTGTGGCTGTTGTTGGTCGAGTGTTGCGGGATGGTTGGAGGAAGAACGTAAGACATTTAGAGTACTAAAAGATATTCGCGCCATGCACCGACGGCATCTTTGTATTGGCGTGCTATGGTTTGGGCGATTTGATGAATGTGATTCAGGTCATGAACGACCCATGTTGCGAGAAGTTGTCCGAGATTGACATCGCCGAGTTCAGGGTGTTTTCCTTGGCGAGAGTAATCGGCTAGTGTGAGATTCATTGTTCGGAGGGTGTTGATATTCTGTTGACGAACCTCTGCGAATTCATCAAGGAGCTGTCTCAGTGATTTGCCTTGCGATTCGGTGAACATGGCAAAGCGGTCTACCGGGTCAAAAGGTCGTGATGCCCCGTGTTCGAGAATGATTTTAGCGCGGGGAATCCAATCAGTGTGTTCTAAGGAGACCAGATGCCCGACTACGTCGTAGGGTCTCCATGACTCGCCGCCTTCGTTGCTCGTTATCCATTCGTCTGGCAAACCACTTAACATCGTACGCAGGGTTGCGGGGGTGCGCTCTAAAATGGGAATCGCCATCTCAAGTTTGAAATCCATTATTAAATCCTTCACAGCATCAGATGGCTATGATTAAAACACCTCCTTATTGTTGTCGGTAGTTCCAACCTCCATCATAAACTATCGACTATTGCTCTAATTGCGGGTCTAAGGCATCGCGGAGTCCATCGCCGAGTAGGTAGAGGCTGAGGACGGTTATCACGATGAGTAAACCGGGTAATATCGAGAGATGCGGTCCCTGACGGAAGTAATTTTGGGCATCCGTCAGCATGTTGCCCCAACTCGGTTCGGGCGGACGCACGCCCAAGCCCAAGAAACTGAGAGCCGCCTCGACGAGTATCAATGTGCCGATTTGAAGCATGAGGGTGGTGATGAGAATGGACAGGGTATTGGGTAAAATATGCGTGAACATAATCCGTGGAGAACTCGCGCCGATGGATTTCGCACTGAGAATGTATTCTTTCTCACGTAAGGCAAGTGTCTCCCCGCGGACGAGGCGCATAATCGGTGTCCACGACGTGATCGTGAGGACAAAAATCAACGTCGGGATGGTTGGCGATGCGACTGAGGCGATCAGGATGTAGAGGATGAGTGTGGGGATAGAATTGAGTGTGGTGATGAACCACATGATAAAGTCATCGACAAAGCCCAGCTTGCCCCCTTGATAAAATCCCGCCACCAAACCGATGCTGACACCGATGAGGGTACAGAGTAGCCCGGTAAGAAAGCCAATCATCAGAGAGATGCGTCCCCCGTAGAGCAAGCGGGTGAGCATGTCGCGTCCGAGATGGTCGGTGCCGAGCAGGTGAATCGGGTTATCCCCAGCCGTAAAAAAGCGTTTGTCTGAATCTGGTAAAGTATAGGAGACTCCGAGGACTTGTTCAAAGACGGGTGCAAGGAGAGCCAGCACAGACAAGATCACCAAGACAGCAAGGGCGGTAAGAGTCAGGCGGTCTTGACGGACTCGTCGGAATGCGGTGTGCCAGAGGGATTCGCTGTGGCGTTTTTCGGATTTGGTTTTTAATTTGGCAACGGTAGCAGCCATGCGTAATCTCCTAATCAGAAAGCCGGATGCGGGGGTCGAATACGGCGTAGAGAATGTCACTAATGAGATAGCCCACAATGGTCATGATGGAAAAGAGCAGGACAATCGCCATGATGACGGGATAATCCGATTGGCGGACCGAATCAATCACGAGTCGTCCCATACCGGGCCACGAATAAATGGTTTCCGTCAAGATTGCTCCGGCGAGAACACCCGTAAAAGCGGGACCAATCACGGTGGCAATCGGAATCAGGGCGTTTCGCATCCCATGAGCAAACCAGACTTTGCGTTTGGCAAGTCCTTTGGCATAGGCAGTGCGGATATAATCTTGGCTCAAGACATCGAGCAGTGCTGTCCGCATGTAACGGGAGAGGGTGGCGATGGTGAAGCTGGCTAAGGTGAAGACAGGCAGGATGAGATGTTGAACACGCTCCCAGAGAGAGTATTCTCCACTAAAAGAGAGTGGGAAGCGGTTGCCCATCGGTAACATTTGAAGCCATGAGCCGAATATCAGCAGTAAGATTAAACCCAGCCAGAAGACGGGTACGGCACTGACCAGCACGGACAAGATGCGACTGGTTTGATCGAACCAACTGCCTCGGTAGACTGCCGATAAGACCCCGACGGGCAAGCCGATGAGTGTCCCGACGAGTAATGCCAACCAACCGAGTTCGAGTGTCGCGGGAATGCGTTCGCCAACGACTTCGAGCGTGGGTCGTTTCGATGATGCCGAGATGCCAAAGTCCCCGCGCAAAATGCCATAGTCATCGCCGGGTTTGGTGTCGATGAGGTTGCCTTCGCGGTCAAAGACCGGTTCATCAATTCCACCCCAGATTTGCACACCTGCAATTTCGATCGGGGCATTGCCTATCAACCAGCGAATATATTGAATCGGTAAGGGGTCGCGCTCACCGGATGCAATGACCATCGCTTCACGCTGTTTGGTGGTGAGAGTCGGGTCAAAGGCGAGAGCGCGAGTAGGTCCGCCGGGGGCGAGTGCCATAATGAAGTAGGCGATGGTACTCACACCGAACAAGGTGGGGATGGCTTGGAGTACTCGTCGTAGAATGAATTTCCGCATGGGGTTTTCCCGTGAATTGGTATTTAGTCTATAAACATCTTTTGTAAGGGCGGTTCGCGAACCGCCCCTACGCTATATAAATTCAGCTAAAAGAATAATTTTTAGAAAAAGGTCTGTGAACAATCGCTCATCCACAGACCTCATATCTTGTAGACAGCAAGGAGAGTCTTTGGAATCTCGGGAGGATTTAAACGAGATTTAGATGCTGTCTCCAGATAACTATGTTATTGACGTGACGATACGCGCCACGCATCCATGTTCCAATTGCCTTGGGCTGGGAAGGGATCGAACCCATCGACAGCTTTGGTGGCGGCATAGAAGCTATTGAAGGAATACAGCCACAGGTAGGGTTGTTCTTCCCACATAATTTCTTGCACGCGCCATGCGGCTTCGATGATGTCGTCTTCGTTACAGCCCGGTGCATTGGCAATGAACTCTGACAATTCTTCAAATTCTTCGTCATACCATGAGCCGAAGTTAAAGCCGGGGCTTTCGCTACTCACGATGTCGTTTTGTGCGCCGAAGAAGTTGCGTTGGTCTGGTGTGAAGGGGATACTTTCGCGCCAGCCAGCAACGGCGGTGTCGTAAATTTGTACGCCAAGGTTGTCATCGTACATGGCGTTGAAGTCCATGGGTTGAACATCAACACGGACACCAATTTGCGCGAATTGTGCTTGCAACAAGACCGCCACATCATTGCGGACATCGCCCGGATTAATCATGCCGATAACAAACTCGGTGACGGGTTCAGCATAGAGGGCATCGTCGGTTGCAATCCGTAAGCCATCGCCACCATCCACTAAGGGATCACCGGAAGCCACGAAACCGGCTTCGTCGAGCAAGGCACGGGCAGCATCCAAGTCGAAGGGACGACGAACCAAATCAGTATTGTAGGTAAAGGCGGTTGCACCTGTCCCAGAGACCATCGCGCTACCATTGCCACTAAGCGGTCCATTGATGATTTCTTCGATGTTGATGGCGTGTTGCAGGGCTTGACGCACCCGTTTGTCACCCAAGATTGGATGGGGGGCTTGTTCGATAACATCACCATTTTCATCTAGACCATCAGCGGCTTGATTCGGATCTGCCAGATTGAGGGAGACGTAGTGCCAGAGCGTTCCCGGTGCGCCGAAGAGTTGCACATCCGAGTCTTCGAGGAGTGGCACAACTTCAGTATCGGGTTCGTGCATATAGTTGACATCATTGTCTTGTCCAGCGACGAGGCGTTCTGCCATGATGTTGTAATCTGGCACGTCAAGGTAGACAATCCCTTGTGGCAAGACTCCTGCTGTGTCTGTCGGGTCACTGTAATCGGGGTTGTGTGCGAGATAGACAGCTGTACCGGGTTCAATGCGACTGAGCATGAAGGGTCCAGCAGAAATGTCTGGGCTGAAATCGAATTCGTGACCGATGATGGAAGTCCAATCGAAGTCTTCACCCAAGACATAGCCATAGGCATGGGCAGGAAGGGGCGAAATCAGGGCGATGTTGCTCAAGGCTTGGCAATTTGCCGATGTCATCGTGATAGCAATCGTCGAGTCGTCAACGATTTCCATGCTGGCGATGTTGGCTTTTGCGGGTCCTAAACTGCTCGATACTTCAGTGACATCAACCTTATTCATGGCTTCAAACATAAAAAATACATCGGTCACAGAGACTGGTACACCATCGCTCCAGAAGAGATCATCGCGGACGGTAAAGGTGTAGGTCATGCCGTCTTCGCTGATTTCCCAATCGGTGACCATCGAACCGGGGACATTGGGTTGCAGGCTGAGCGTCGCAGGGTCTAAGCCGAGGAAGTCGGGATAAATAAGCGAATACACATCCGAGCAATCCACCCCACTACAACGCAAGGGTGTAATCGGGTCAAGATTGGACGAGCCACGCTGGTTGCCCCAGACGATGATACCACCTTCACCGGGCAGAGTTTCTTGTGCATGGATCAAGCCTAATCCTAGACTCAGCAAGGTGACGATCACCAGCAACAAACGATACTTGGAACGGTTGAACATAAGTTGCTCCTTTTAGGTAAAATGTAAAAAATAAATCTTGCAGTTTAAATACTAAACCTGTTAATTTAACCTTGTCAACCGTAATGGACTTATCGGTCAGTCGTACCAATTTCGGTGCGTAAAACATGGATTTATGAGAGGGATAATCAAGTGCCAATCTAAACCAATTGGTTCATTTTAACCAAGCAGTTCAGTGCCAATCTTGAATTGACATGATGAGTTGGCATCAGTCCAATTGGCGCATGATTGTAATGAATTTTAAGGTTCTTTAGAGTTCATAAATAATTTTTAAGACGAATTGAAGACCATTATTCAAGTTGGTCTTATTTACCCATTTTTTGGGTTATTGCGGGGCAAGAAAATGGTCATATTTTACGAAGATGATTGTCGTATCCAATAGAGACCGTTATACTGTGCTTATGTCGAAAAAACGTAGCTACAAACAGTTCTGTCCAATGTCGTATAGCCTTGATGCGATTGGGGATCGTTGGGTGATTATGATTATTCGGGAGTTGCTGTTTGGACCGCGACGCTTTACCGACATTAAACGTGGCTTGCCCAACCTCGCAACGAATTTGTTGGCACAACGCTTGAAAGATTTAGAAGCGGATGGCTTCATCCAGCAACGTGAAATCCCCCCGCCTGTTGCCACGCATGTCTATGAATTAACACCTTATGGCAAGAGTGTGGAGACGGTGATACATGCGCTCTACTTTTGGGGATTGCACCGCATGGTCGAGGGTGATTTCCAGAGTGACAACGTGAGTTTCGTCTGTTCGATATACTCCATGACACAACTCTTTAAGACTGATGTGAAGATTCGGAAATCGATACGCGTCCAAGTCCATGCCGATGGCGAGATTCTCCACGCTTGTTTGGAGTCGGGCAAGATTGAAGGTGGGATTGGTGCGATACCCGACCCTGATTTGGTCTTTGAGACCACGCCCAAGATGTTTTTGAAGTTGATGGCAATTCCTAATTGTGATGTCCAGCTTCTTGCGGATGGGTCAGTGACACTACATAAAGGCGACGAAAAACTTTTCGCTCGTTTTGCCTCTTACTTTGCCATACCTGAAACGCCTGTGCCTGTGAGATAAAATCCTACAATAACACTGATGAAATGTAGGGGCGTACAGCTGTCGCGCGTAGACACAGCGATTCTACGCCCCTGTACTATCTAAGACTACATTGTGTTATTCAACGAGCTTACACGGCGATGTTGTAGACTGCGCTGGCGACATCGGCATCGAAGTTGGCGAAGCCCAGACGCACGGTGGCTGTCAATTGATAGCTGTCATAGTAAGGCAAGTAATCGACACTCACGGCGATACGACGACGATAGCCCACGAACCAGCCGGGACGATAGACACAGACCGCTTGTCCGCGATCATTCGTGCCACCACCGATTTTCCCATCGGCTTCAGTCAGAGGCATTTCAGCAGACACAAACACAGGGATGCCATCTACGAAACCGATTTGTCCGGTTTGGGCTGTTGCTAACGACCCTGCTTTGTCCATTGTCAGGAACTCATCAAGCGCGAGTAAGGCGGCATAAGTCCCGCCATCGACAATCCATGCCAAATCGTTAGGACGTGCGCTATAACGACTCTCCATCGTAAAGCGTGCCGCACGCAGTTTGGCTAAGGTGGGTGCGACGTTGCCCATATCCACCCCATTGGCTGTCGTAGTGACGATTGGCAGATGACGCAAGCCATCCATCGCCAGATACTTCGCAGTGGATGAGGGAGTGGCGTGATCGCTGTTGATATTGCCTGTCGCTGTCGCGGTGGTATCCCCATTCAGCAGAACATGGTCGATGGAATCCGCAATCGCACGCACGGCTTGTTCCCGATAGAGATTCAGCACGGGGACGATGGCATCTTCCACCAATTCGGAACTGAAGCCCACACGCAATGCCAGCTTTTTGGCGGACAATTGCACCTTGCCCGACGCGACCTTGCTATCGGGGATGGGATTGCCCGAACCCAGCGAGAGTTGCGATTCGTCGGTGCTTTCTGGCACGAAGTAGACGGTGGGGTCTGCGCCTTCGATGGGCAGATTGAAGGGGTTGCTGGGCATTTCGATGCTACGGAATAGGGGCAGAATCACATTGTCTTGACGCGCTTTCTGCCAGATTTGTGCGCTCCACAATTCGGGAACCCATTCATCCCCAAAGCCTGTTTGCGTGGAATAACTCAGTTCATCGGCTTTGATGCCAGAGAGTTTCGATTGATTGACTTTGTGTGCGAGGGCGTTGGCATAGCGTTGGGATACGCCGTGAAAGCTCTTTGCCGAGCGCATCAGCATGTAGCCGTGAATCATATCCATTGCATCGAGTGTGTCGAATTCGCTGGATACTTGGATGTCGGCGGTTTTGAGCGCGTCTTGGGGTTCGGCGATAGGGAGGCGTTTAGTCGGTGTTTGTTCGATTTCCATTGATTCTCCTTCTGTGATTTCGAGTTTGTCGGTATCTAAACCCAACGTTTGATAAGCGGACTTGATAGTCTGCACATCGGTACGGCGAGGTTCGGCTGGTGCAGGTGTCAGACTGCCTTCGACGAGGGGCCAGCGTTTGATAAAGCCATCGTCCAGCACCTCGACCAAGTGTGGGAGACTGCCGGATGACCAACTGAGGATGCCCTTTTGAATCAATCGGCGCACGGCATGGACATAACGCTGACGCATATCCAATTGTGCCTCTGCCCAGATTCCGATGTCATCCACACGCAGGCTATCAATCTCCCCGATGACGGCGGCTTTGAGTTCTCCGTCCAGCCCATGATGGTAGAGGACAGGGCGACGGTCATACCACGTCAAGCCCAGCTCGGTGTCGGGCGTGAAGTATTCGCCCTGTAAGTCGCGTTGGTCGGCACTGCCCCAAACAATCAAGTACCCGCCAATGCGTCCTTCTTCGGCGTTCAGCGTTTTTACGGCTGTGTTGTGCATCTGCACCTCCTATATTGAGTTATTGGTTTTTAGTTGTTGGTGATTCGTGAGGGGGAATTTTCCAATAAAACAGGGGATAACAAGAAAACGAGTTTGTAGTAGGTGATTAAGCGAAGAGGTCGCCAGAACGAATAGCTTTGATGTAACCAGAGGTTGTTGTGCTAAAGTCGATGTTGATTTCGAGATAGGGGTCGTCAGATACCCATGCAGATGGCAAGCGGACTTTGTTATGTCGGATGTGCGTGAGATTGTGGTCATTGAGAAAACCACGCAGGGCATCGCGTGTGATGAGGTGCTGATTGATGAAATTCATCCACTGGTCATTTTGAAAGGGTTTGGGCAGTGGATATCGTGGATACTGTTGCGGAAGTAACATGAACTGTCTGAGTTGGGTGCGCTGAAATATCGATCCGAGACTACCGTAATATAAACTCGGAAACACGTTGGGTTGGTCGGTTTCTATTTGCCAGAGTTGCGGTTTTTGGTCACGTAATTCTTCGATGGATTGGATATTAATGGGCAGACCGAAATAATCCAGCACCTCATCGACAGTCATGCCAAGTTCCAGCTTGCCGAGCTTGCCAGTTCTTAGAAATGTTACCAACGGTTCAAGGTCAGATAAATTGATGTCCATATGATTGATTTATCTCGATTCTCTAGCTCTATCAATCAGTCTATCATACGCAAAACCCTTACTTTGCTTTGCTACAAATCTGATGTCTAATAGCTGAAATCTGTTTTCTACTTGGAGTCTTGTTTATGCCATCATTTGCGTTGCTGTTAAGTGCGATTGTGATTGAAGTGATTGCCACCTCGTCGTTGAAGTTATCGGAGGGGTTCACGAAGCCCTTGCCGACGATTGTCTCACTCGTGGGCTATGGGATTGCCTTTTATCTGCTATCACTGACCTTGAAGCATATCCCCGTTGGCGTGAGTTATGCCATCTGGTCTGGCTTGGGGACGTTTGGCATTGTGGTGATTGGCATCTTGTTCTGGAATGAGTCGCTGGATGCCCCGCGTATGATTGGGATTGTGTTGATTATTGTGGGCGTGGTGGTGTTGAATGTATTTTCGCCAGCGTCAAATAGTGCTTAGACATCAGATAGAGAGTTTTTAGTGTTTTACCTTTTCTATAATGGGAAACTTGGCAAAAAATTTGGTCAATCAACCGACGATCCACGAATACTGACCGAGCGTTGACGAAAATAGCAGAAAATTGTAGGACATTCTTCGTAAATTACAGAGAACAGATTTCCCTCATCAATAGAATAATCTGACATCTAAACGCTGATGTCTGTTATCCAAAAATTCTCTTGCCTCAGTCCGTCCACACGCGGTTGTTGAGATGGTGCAGGGGTGGGCAAGCATGTGCATCATGACGCACCGACTCCCGTTGCTCGTAAGCCCCCGCTTGCCCGTGCGCGACGATGTTGTTAAATTGCACTAGAACCACATTAGCACAAAGGTTCTGTTTTATGGGATGCATCTGGCTATGCATTTGGCTATGCATTTGCATCCGCCTGAAAAGGGTGTTTTTGCGTCGCTAAAATGTTGGAGTTGGGTTATGATTTGGTAAATGAATTCGTGGAACAAGGGAGACAAAACATGGAATACACCATTGCTGGCGAGGACATGCCAACGCTCGAAATTAAGCTGAAACAAGGCGAAGCACTCATTACCGAATCGGGCGGGATGGCGTGGATGACGGATGGCATCTCGATGCAGACAGAGGGCAAAGGCGGACTCGGCGGGATGCTGGGGCGCGCACTAGCTGGCGAGTCGATGTTTTTGACGACCTATACCTGTGAAAAGAATAGCGCCACCATTACCTTCACGCCGGAAGCACCGGGACGAATCATCCCCATCGTGCTGGCTCCGGGACAGTCGATCATCGCGCAGAAAGATGCCTTTATGGTGGCGGAAGATGATGTCACACTAGAAATGCACTTCCGTAAAAA
>JANQRM010000534.1 GCA_028284565.1 Anaerolineae bacterium
TTAGTGTCTCACGAGTGTTGAGTAGTGCGAATCAATTGCACCACGCTAATCAGGAATAACTACTTGGTCTAAGCCTTCTTCTGGCTCAGGGAATGCCAAGTCCATGTTTTCCATCGTGTCCACAACCGTCTTGGTAATGACGTAATTGCGATACCATTTCCGATTGGCTGGGACAATGTGCCATGGTGCATAGTCCGTGTTGGTCTTGGACAACATCACCTCATAGGCTTGCATATAGTCATCCCATTGCTCCCGCACAACCAAATCGCCTTTTGAGAATTTCCAATTTTTATGGGGTTCATCAAGGCGTGATTGAAAGCGTTCTTTTTGCTCATCTTTGTTGATATGCAAATAGAATTTGAGGATGGTCACGCCACTATCTGCCAGCAAGCGTTCAAAGTTATTGATATGATCGTAGCGCTTGCTCCATACAGACTCCGGCACGAGATTATTCACCCGCACCACCAGCACATCTTCATAATGACTGCGGTTGAAGACACCAATATACCCATTGCCGGGAACTCGTTTATGCACACGCCAGAGAAAATCATGCGAGAGTTCTTCTGGTGTGGGTTTCTTAAAACTCGCCACCTTCACCCCTTGCGGATTCACAGGTCCAAAGACATTTCGGATTGTTCCATCTTTCCCCCCTGCATCCATCGCTTGGAAGACGACCAAAAGAGCTTTTTCACCCTGAGCGTAGAGCATCGGTTGGAGTTCTTTGAGACGTTTGATGTAATCTTTATACCATTGCTGTCCTTGCTGTTTATCTAAATCAGCACGGTAACTGGGATCAAAGTTGGAGAGGTCAATTTGGCTCAGGGGTTCTGGACGTAAAATTTGTTCAGTCATTCGACAATATCTCTTCGTTTTGGGGTTGGATCAATAAAGTTTTTTCATTGCGATACGTCACCATGCCCGCACCTGCTCCCTTGATTTTGCGGACATGCTTGCAACGAGTATAGTCCACTTCCACTTTTCCTTCATCCCGTTTGGCACTGTAATACGCGGCAATGGCGGCGGCTTGTGCAATCAATTCTTCTTTAATCCGTCGTCCATCATCCCGAATCACCACATGCGCGCCGGGAACCTCACGAGCATGAAGCCAAATATCCTGCGCATTGGCTTTCTTGAATGTCACCTCTTCATTTTGTCGGCTGTTACGCCCAACCCAAATCACATAACCATCTTGTGAGGTTAATTTCAATGGACCTGTGCGCCCACCGCCACCAATACGCTTAACTTTCTTGCCTTGCCAATGTCCACGACTTTGTAGCGATTGAATCACATCATCAATCTCTCCCCAATTCGAGGCGGTTTCAAGATCACTTTGCAATTGCGCCAAATAATCGAGTTCGGTTTGTGTCGCGTCAATGAGTTGCGGGACATCATCTCGTGCGCGCTTGGCTTTGTTGTATTTGGTGAAATAATTTTGGGCATTATCCACGGGCGATAAATCAGGATTGAGCTTAATATTGATTTCGGGTTCGGAGGGATCGTATTGCGCTTGAAGCACCGTCTGTCCGCTTCGGATAGCATATTGATACGCCAAGATGAGTTCACCACTTTGCTTCAGGATTTCCAGTTCGGTTTCATCCCTCAAGCCAGATTGTAGCGAGTGCAATTTACCACGCACTTTGCCCATTGCGTCTTCGAGTGCTTCACGGACAGGTTGTTTGGCTTGGTTATACATATCCTCGCCGACTGCCCCGCCATAATAAGCCGACACCGCTTGACTAACCGATTCGACAGTTTGCCAATGCTCAACATGCTCTATTGGATAGACGCTATAGGCTTGTGTGATGCCATCCACGTCTGCGATACCTGCTTTCCATTGTCGTTTGCTCAACGATGACATCAAATTATTGAGTGCTTCATGCAATGCAGATGGTTCTATTTCAGAGGCTTTCGTATTAGTTTTCCCAGTAGTGCGGAACACAATTTCCTTCGCCAACAAGGGACTCATCCCCAAAAGATTGCCGGATAAAACGCGGAATGCTTTCTTCTTTGCATCAGTGACTTCCATAAAAATATAGGCAAGTTCATCTTCGGTTACTGTGATGGGATTTTGCTTGCCCGTCATCGGTGGTGGTGGGACATATTCATGCTTCGGCAGGCTCAGGCGATAACGATTCTCTTCGGGTCCCACACGACGCATACAGTCGATGATGATACCGTCTTGGAGCAACAAGATATTACTGCGCCGTTCCATTGGCTCAATGACGATAGATACATCCCCCATTGCTCCTACAACGTCAAAAATAAGCACCCTCTCCCATGTCGGCTGGCTAACATGCGTCAGAATACCCCCCTCAACATAGCGTCGGAACAACAAGCCCAATTGAGTCGGTTGTTGCAGTCCACGCCGTAACTTATCATCGACACGATGCACGCGCGGAGTCTGATGGTCAGCACTCATGTAAAGGTAATAGCGTTGACGATTAGCATAGATTTCTAACCCCAAGCCCGTCATATCCACGTCAATCACATCTTGGATACGCCCTCCAACGATAGAATCCATCAATTCATCCACCAACGCAGAGATGGTGAAAGCATCAAAATACATGCTGTCTCCTTTATTTCAGGAGATAATTATACCAGATGGAAAGCACTAACTTTGGGGTTCGAGATTAAGTGTCAGTAGATAAGCAAGAATGTCTCCCAATTGTTGCGAAGTTAGTGTTTGCAGATAATTATTTGGCATGGCATTCGCGTATCCCTCAACTAGATGGTTCTGTGGAAACACGATTGATTCGTAAAGATAGGCGGAAGCTGTCAGGGGTGGGCGCATCATCTCCGCACGGGTTGCAATGCCATCAAATAAGGGCGCGATCTGCCCTCCGCCTTGTATATGACAGGCTGCGCAGGCTAATTGTTGAACCAACAATTCACCTTGTTCTGGATCAGCATCTGCGATAAGTTCAGCGACTTCTGCTTGATACGAATCCGCTGATAAATTTTGGTCTGATACTTGTTCACTAAGCGATGCAGAGCCAAAAGCAATAACAAATAGTGCCGCCACAACTACAAAAACGGTCATCGTCGCTAGTAAAATCAGACGTGAGGATTGAGAAGTTGATTCAGCCAAAAGCATTTCCTTGTGTAAAAAAGATACGGTCAACAATCATCGCTAAGAACAAGAATGCTAGATACACTGACGAATATTTATAGACACGCCTTGCTGTCGCTTTGTCCGCCATACGAATAAGTAATATCGACATACGAATCAACCTGATGCCTAACAAGAGAGCAGAACCGAGATAGAACCAACTGAGCATCACTGGCACTTTAGGTAGGATGAGTGTGAAGATAGGTAGCAAAGTAATGAGAACAAGTTGGATAGAATAAAGCAAAATATGTTGGTGAGTTTTCTGTTCACCATGTGCGACAGGCATCATTGGCACATTGGCTTCAGCATAATCTTTTCCGACCATAATTGCCAAAGCCCAACTATGTGGCGGTGTCCAATAGAAGACAATCGCAAACAAGATAAAGGCTTCTGGGGATAAGCTCATGGTGACAGCTGACCATCCCACCAACACCGGAATCGCTCCTGCCCCTCCTCCAATGACGATATTCACGACCGTATTACGCTTGAGAATCATCGTGTAGAGAACAACATAATAGATAGCGCCAAAGAATGCTAAGAACGCTGAGAGCCAATTGACAAATACACCTAAAATCAAAATAGACCATGCAATCAACGACAAGCCGAAGACGAGTGCATTGATGGGTTCAATCCGCCCAGATGGTATCGGGCGACGTGCCGTGCGATTCATCTTGGAGTCCATATCACGGTCAAGGTATTGATTAACCGCGCTTGCCCCACCAGCCGAGAAGACTCCGCCGAGTATGGTTGCAACCAATAAGCCCACATCAGGCATCCCGCGCTCCGCGACAATCATGGCTGTCACCGTGGTAAAGACCAACAGCATCACAATGCGCGGTTTGATCAATTCAAGGTAGGATTTCCACATCGGAGTTAAGTCAATGTCGATTCGGGCTGTGCCTGCCATGCCTGCGTTTCTCTTTGATCATTGGCTTGAAGATTTAGCGTTTCAATTGCACTAATCATCACGAGTAATGCCCATGTGACTGATGCCAACCCGACGTGTGCCGCCCCCCATTCAGGACCTGCGACGCTAGTCACAAACATCGCCCCAACACCGCTTTGAAGGAGATAAACAAACCCAACAAGCATGGTTAAACGACGCAATAAACTGTGTTGACGTGTTTTCCATATTTGCCAAACCAGCAGAAGTAAGTTGATACCTAATGCTACAACTGAAAAACGATGAAGCATATGGATAATTGCAAGTTGCCCCTGCTCAAATGGGAATAGATTACCATTGTTACACGCGGGCCATTCTGTACAAGCCAGCGTTGCACCACTACCACGTACCAATGCGCCCGTCAGGATAATTAACAATGAGAAGCCGGTATTGATGTAGAGCAAGGTGGTTACGGAATCCCTAGAATAACTTAGCTTAGGTTGATAACGTGCCAAAACCGATGCCAGCAACAATGCACCCAGCAAGAGCATTGCGACACCTAGATGAAGAGTTACAAATGTGGGCGGCAAATCGAACACAACAACCATCGCGCCTAAACCACTTTGAAGTGCAAATAATACAGCGGCGATTATGGTGACCTTGAGGACATTACTCTGATAATGTCGGTAATTCCGCCACGCCAGATAGAGCGTTGCCAATCCCATCACGCCGATTAACAGGGCAAATAGACGATGCAACCATTCAATCCATGCGGTGATATTGTCGAGGGGTGGGAAAATCGTACCGTTGCAGAGGGGCCATTCATTTCCACAGCCAAGCCCAGAATCCGTCACACGGACAACTGCCCCAAAGACAATTAATCCAAGTGTCAAGAGCGCGGTTGTGGCAGATAGAATCACAAACCCCCGTGTGGGAGTTGCTTGAGAGAAATCATGTTTCATTCTGTAAAGACCTTAACTGGTGGTCTGTCAGGATTCACTTGCTGAGGCTTCTGCTTGGGATGACTTAATCCCTCGATTAAGAAACCAAAAAATCGCCATTGCAGTCACCCCTGCACCGAATAGATTAAAGATGACAAAGGATACTAAAATGAAAAAGGCAGAGGCTTGATCTGGCGTTGCCACAAAAGGAGAGGCATCGGGGCTGGAAGTCTGATGAATCGCAAAATCCGTATTTAAGAGGTTGGAGGTAATTGCCCCACCACCAATCAACACGATTAAAATCACACCTAGACTAATTAGTAGTCGCATATGTTTGACTCCTCAGTTGGACAACATGGCAACATTGTACTATTTCTCACAAGCCGTAGCAAGATTTAGGTACTGAGATATTCATCGGATTCACCATCATCATGATGCTCTGCCGATTCTTGTAAATCATCTTCAACAGCATCCATGGGTTCTATCGCTGTTTCCGGATGCGGTTCGAAATTTTTCGGGGATGTTGGTGTGTTTGAACTCTCCTCCGTGTCTGCATCGGTAGATGCTTTGCTTCTTGGTAGAGTAAAGCTGAAGTGACTACCTTCAGCAACTTTGCTCTCTACCCATAGATGTCCATCATGCTTCTCGACAACCATTTTGGCAATTGCCAACCCTAAGCCATTGCCTTGAACACTCGAATGATTGTGCCGACTCCGAAAGAAATGGTCAAAGATTTTCTTGAGGTCTTCTTGCGGGATGCCTTCACCGGTATCACGTACATCAACTCGTAGATAGGCTGGCTCTTGCGAGATTGATAACCAAACTGTTCCATCATCCCGATTGTACTTAATTGCGTTGCCCACTAGGTTGGAAATCACATGAGTCAATAAGGTCTTATCACCAAGAAAAATAGACAATTGAGGATCTAGTTCAAGGTGAATCGTGATATTTTTCTTCGTAATCGCATACTCATAAGTATCTAAGACTTCTTGAGCCATTTCAGCGAAATCGCAGTCATTACTCTCAAGTTGAACATCAGACTCAATACGAGCAATATCCAGCAAATCGCCTATCATGCGCTCCATACGCTCTATTGCATCCATTGCTTTGTTCGAAAAATGTTCCTGCTGGTTATTGAGTCCACCGATTTGTTGAATTAAATCTACATAGCTTTTGACAGCACTTAAGGGGTTCTTCAGATCATGAACCATGAGCTTAACAAAATCGAGATCGTGTTCGGATGTGGTTTGAGTCATCGGTTATTCCGGCGGATAAAACAGGATCGGCAAGTCATTCAGGGCATAGGCAATTCGTGTTCCATGCCAAGTCAATAATGAACCATCAACGAGATGAATACACCCATTTTTTGCAGCTGGCACATCTAATTGTTGAAATATTGGCAAATGCTCTTCTGTGAATGCAAAAGGTTCACTGGGTAAGAGTATCACATCTGGTTGTTTTTTTACCACTTCTTGTAGGGTGATTCTTGGATAACGACGATCTTTGCCCTCTATGCGTGGGTCATCATCGGGAAAAGGTTCTGTTTGCCCTAAATCCGCTTCCAATGGAAACTGGCGTTGACGATTTGCAAAGACATTCTGCCCTCCGCAGACTGCTAGTAAATGATGCGGGTAGGTATCTTCATTAAAAGTCATCAAGGGATCTAGCCAAATTGGTGCAAAGACCGAAATCGGATTATCCACTTCATTATCTTTGGTAATACCATAGACCCAATCATAGGTCTGTTCAATCAGACGAATGCGCGCGACCATCTTTGTCTCTTCAAAGAGGTACATTATATTCCAGAGCAAATTGAAAACATCCGGCACTGTGATTGGAAAAGTCACCCAAACAGGAACACCTGCTGACTGTAATTTCTCTACATCTTCTTTACGATTTTCTTCCCAATTGGCAAGAACTAATTGAGGGGATAATTCAATAATACGTTCAACATCAGGGTTTTTCGTCCCACCAATGCTTTCTATTCGTTCCACTTCACTTTTTGGATAAATACAGTAATCGGTACGACCAACAAGCGCACTATCCAGTTTCAAATCAAACAATGACTCGGTAATGCTCGGCACAAGTGAAACAACGCTTTGTGGTACAAAGTCAATGGGGGCATCTTGAATTTGGGTGTAAATGCTCTCACTCGTCATCGTTGAACCAATTGATCGCGTTCTGGACCAACACTCACCGTGTGGATTGGCACATCGCACAACTCAGAAATTCGCTGTACATAATTTTGAGCCTCTACAGGCAACGCATTAAATGTACGGCACTTTTGAATATCGACATCCCAGCCGGGTAAGGTATCATAAATTGGTGTTACCTTCTCTAATGCCCGGTTCGTGACTGGGGGCAAGTCCACACGCTGTCCATCAACTTCATAAGCCACAGCAATCTTTAGTTCTCTTAGACTGCTAAGAATATCGAGTTTCGTAATGACCAATTCACTGAAGCCGTTGACGAGCGTAGCGTAGCGTAACATGACCCCATCTAACCAACCACAACGCCGAGATCGCCCGGTTGTTGTCCCAAATTCATCCCAAAACTTTGAACCATCCCCACGTAAACGATCTGCAATCTCATCATAGAGTTCTGTTGGCATAGGTCCACCACCGACCCGTGTGCTAAAGGCTTTAGCAACCCCAACAATTCGGTCAACATACATGGGACCTATCCCTAAACCGGTAATAGCTCCACCAGCAGATGGCGACGAACTAGTAACAAAAGGATAACTTCCATGGTCAACATCCAGTAATGTTCCCTGTGCGCCTTCACAAATTACCCGCGCGCCTGCTTCGAGTTGTTGATGTAAAAATGCTGTTGTGTCTTGGATATAGGGTCTGAGTTTTTTTGCCGCTTCTAAATAAGCGGTTACTTGTTCTTGGGGGTCGAGTGCTTTGTAAGCAGGGCTTTCGAGCTTCTTATTGACTTTTTCGATCCTTCGATGGACTTGGTCAGCAAACCCTTCTTCATCAAGCATCTCGCCAATCCGAATTCCTTGTCGGTCTGTTTTATCCAAATAAGCTGGACCAATACCACGTAACGTTGTACCTATTGCTTCATCACCCAATGCTTGTTCTTTAGCTTTATCTAATTCGATATGAGCAGGCGTGATGATATGCGCCCGCGAGCTAATCTTGAGTCGGTCTGGTGTAATCTCGACTCTTTGATTGCGGAGTTCATCCATTTCTTTTATTAGATTCACCGGATTAATCACCATCCCGTTGCCCATAACAGACACAGCATTGTCCCGCAGAATACCGGATGGAATTAAGTGCAATTTATAGACGGTTTCACCCACTGCAACTGTATGCCCGGCGTTGTCACCACCTGCATAACGGGCTACCACCTCAGCATCTGCAGATAACCAATCAACGACCCTTCCTTTACCTTCATCACCCCATTGTGCGCCGATAATTATCGTAATCGGCATACTATCTCCTAATCATATAAACTCATATGTCAATGAAACGTAAATAGTTTAGCATAGTTTCCATGCAATAAGCACAAGACTCTAGAATCCGTCAACTTTTTTATTCTTGCTAGAATTTAAGAAGACTGAAAGCCACTGCCCAAGGTAATCGAAACTTGTTTTTCACCCAGTAGTTCAATCTGACGATTAGGACCTAATGCCAAGCCTGAGCCTTTGTCGATGCCAATAAAGGTTATCTGTGGATTTAGCGATAGAATATCTCTCAACGTGGCGGTTTCAGATACACTCGTCAAGCCCGTTTCAATAATTGCACTTTTTACCCAAGCGAAGCCATTTTTGACTGTTCCATCGTCACCAATCACTTTATCACCAAAGGCACTTGCGACCAATCCTTCTAATAAGATTACACTTCCCCGATTTAATCCAGCTTTCATAGCAGATAAGGGCGCACCTTGTAATTTCTGAATCATCCCATCTAAATGATTGCCGGATTCGACAATAACGATACTCGCCGACTCAATATAGTCATATACAGCATTCGAGTCATCGTTTAAATCAACAATATAACCACTTGGCGCACCTAAATCTTGCATATCATCAAGTAACCCATCCCCGCCATCGGGAGCAAAAGAGATATAAGCAACGCCACCTTCTGAAGTCGATCGATTAATGGCAACATCTCGGACAGTGCTATCAGGGGTTTTTCCGCCTGATAGGAGTAACCAGCCAAAGCCTGTAAGCCACTCAAACACCAATTGCGAATCGCTCATGGTGCTGAGTCCCTTATCACATAATCTGCCACAGCTGATGTCAATAGGGCAACACCCAAAGGCAAAGCGTTCTCATCAATATCAAACTTAGGATGATGATGTCCATAGTTCAAGCCACGAGCTTCATTGGCAGAACCAACAAAGAAGAATAATCCGGGAATATCGTCCATAAACATTCCGACATCTTCTGCCGCCATCGTCCGTTCATCGACAAATTGTAAATCTGGCTTCACTTTAGCGAAAACATTTTTGGCGCGTTCCGTTACTGACGCATGATTTACAACAGGTTCAGTAAAATGATGTATCTCGACGGAAGCCGAACACCCCATTGCTTCCGCAACACCCATACTGATGTCCCGAATGCGCTGTTCAACTTGATCGCGGACAGTTGTATCATATACTCGAAATGTACCAATGAGTTCTGCTGATGGTGGAATCACGTTAAAGGCTGTACCTGCATTTATTTGAGTCACTGAGACGACAGCTGTGTGACTGGGCTTGACGTTACGACTAACAATCGTTTGTAAAGCTGTAACAATTTGTGCGGCACATATAACCGGATCTTGAGAATCTTCAGGAAATGCCCCATGCGCGCCTTTCCCTTCGATACAAATGTTGAAGTCTGATGCGCTCGCCATGACTGCGCCAACACCGACTCCAACAACGCCGACTGGCAAAGTATTCCAAAGATGCAAGCCAAATGAGATGTCGGGTCTTGGATTTTCTAGCACCCCATCTTGAACCATTGCATTTGCCCCACCAGCGACTTCTTCGGCAGGTTGGAAGACAAATTTAACACGTCCTTGAATATGGTCTCGGTGACTCGATAAGAGTTTCGCGACACCAAGTGCAATAGTCACATGTCCATCATGACCACAAGCATGCATTTTGCCTTCAATGATAGAAACATAATCTGTTTCGTTTTGCTCTACTATAGGCAAGGCATCCATATCAGCACGAACTAATATCGTTGGTCCGTCTGATGAACCTTCTAAGATGCCAACCACTCCTGTTTTGCCAATACCTGTTTGTACTTCTATGCCGAGTTCTCGCAATTCATCCGCGACAATACCTGCCGTGCGAACTTCTTCAAAGGCTAATTCTGGCTGACGATGCAAATCCCTCCGACGAGCAACCAATTCCTCTCGGAGGAATTCAGCTTCTTTCAGAAAATCAATCTTAATCATAGATTCACGTTATTTGAGGTTAATCACTGCAAAACGTTCGATGTAGCGAGGATAGTCAAGAGGTGTTGACGGGTCAAGGGAACGCTCACGGACGCGCTCTGCCATCGCTTCCATATCGCTAATTTGACTTTTGTGACAATTGAGGGATTGTATTTTAGTTTCAATTGTCTCGGTAATATCAACGGTGACATTGGGTTGTTTAGCTCCAGCAATATAAACCGTCAATACTTTATGTACATTCAAACCTTCATCACGCTCATGTTCGATAAAATTCAGACGGTCTCGTGCTGTTGGGAAAATGGCTTCTAAAGTCGCCGCACCAATAGCTCGATGATCGGGGTGGTTTATGCGATTCCCGTTATACCAGACCGTAGGGTCTAAAATTACCACAATCTCTGGCTTTTTAAGACGAAGCAGACGAGTGATATCGCGTCGCAGTCCTAATGTAGGAAATAGTTCCCCATCTCGATGGTCGAGAAAGATGATTTCGTTTACACCCAAGGCAGATGCGGCACAACGTTCTTCTTCCTCACGAATTGCCATCAGGCGTTCGTGAGTCATGTTTGGTTCAGGGCTACCTTTATCCCCCCGCGTTGCGACAACAAAGGTCACCTCTGCGCCATCTTTTATCCACCACGCAAATGTTCCTCCAGCAAAAAATTCAGGGTCGTCAGGATGAGCAAATATTCCCATCACTCGTATCGGTTGTGCGTCGGTCATGATTCCGACTGCTTATCTGCGCGTCGTGAACCCGGTGGTTTGCCACAGTCACATTCACCATCTCCATGTTTGTCACAAGGTTGTTTTGCTTTCTCGGCAAGGGCTTTTAATTCTTTCAGTGGCACAATGTCTTCACGCTGGATGGATTTGCGTCCGACGCCTTCAATATAAACCGATACAGCATCTTTAAGCGGGTAGACATCTATCACTTTCCCCTCCCCATAAGGTGTGCCAATCCGCTTGTTTCTGCGAGGTAAGTGTTTGCGTGCTTCTACATATTGTTCATACTCATATACAAGACAACAGCGTAGGCGACCACACATCCCTGTAATTTCTGCAGGATTGAGGGAGATACCTTGGGCTTTTGCCATCTTTATTGAGATGGGGCTGAAATCCGTCAAAAAGGTGCTACAACAGCGAGTTTCACCACATGCCCCAAACCCACCAAGCAACTTCGCCACATCACGCGGACCGATTTGCCGCATCTCGACTTGAGCATCAAGTTTTTTGTCTAATTTTTGTTGTAACTTATACGTATCGACTTTTTCTTCCGCACTAAACAGAAAAGTTACAACACTCCCATCATAATTATATTCTGCCACGACAAACTTGACTTCATCAAAATGTCGATAGCGACTTGCCATCTCCTGACATAATTCTAATGCTTCTGGCTGACGTGCCTCCCAGTGTTGTTTGAGAACCAAATCACGTGGTGTTGCTGGACGAAGAATAGTCCTTACGTCCCGTCCCTCATCTGGTGTAGTAAAGCCCATGATTTGACCGATTTGCCGTCCACGGCGTGTTTCGACAATGACATAATCCCCTGTTTGTAATTCTGGGAATTCTTGATAATTGAAGTGGTAGAGCTTACCAATTTTTTGAAACCGTACCCCAGCAACCATCACTTGGTGTGAGGTAGAATTGTCATTCATAACAGAAAACTTTCATCAGTCACACAGAAAGCAACTATTTTCTATAATTTAACAAAACAAACTGGGTCAACTTTACTGGAAAATGAGGGGAAGCGCAATAGATGTGACGGTGCTACTGATGCGATGATCCGACGCATCCAGAATTTTCAAAACAATGGTTTTGTTGTATGTTTCAAGCTGAACGTAATCAATCACAACACTCGCAGATAGGGGAAGCATGAGCATCCTAACGATGAAGTTCGGCGGTGCATCCATCGGAACATCTGTTGCCATGATGCAAATGTTGGGCATCATCATGAATGAAGGTGAGCATTGGGACAATCTTATCATTGTGGCATCAGCCTTAGAGGGTGTCACGGATATGCTGTTGGAAGCGGCACACCTTGCTCAACTGAGCAATCAGCGAGGTTACCGTCGCATTGCGGCAACAATTCGTACCAGACACCATGCCTTCGCTGATCAATTACCCTTAGATGTTGATGGGCGAACGGCACTCAAGGCAGACCTTGACCGTCTTCTATTTGACATGATTGACACATGCCAAACTGTTGCCAATACAACAAGTGACAACCTTGCTCCCCGACTTAGTGACATCATTGTTGCTGTTGGGGAACGATTGTCCACTACGATTATTGCCGCTTTGCTACGTCACAATGGGAAAAGCAGTGTCATGGTTGATGGTAAGGACATCATTGTTACTAATGATGTTCATGGCAACGCGAGCATATTAGTCGACAGAAGCCAGCAAAAAATCAACGATTATTTAATACCACTGCTGGATAGCTCCCACATCCCGATCATCACTGGTTTTATTGGTGCGACTACCGATGGACAACTTACGACCTTAGGGCGAGGGGGAAGTGATTATACTGCATCTATGATTAGTGCTTCTGTAGGGTCCGATGAGATATGGATGTGGACAGATATTGACGGCATGATGAGTGCAGACCCTCGCCAAATCTCTGATGCACAAATCATCTCCGAGTTATCCTACCGTGAAGTCACTGAACTAGCATACTTTGGCGCACGAATCATCCACACACAGATGATTCCTTTGTTAATGCAAGACAAAATCCCTGTACGTATTAAGAATGTCTATAAGCCTAAGGAAGCGGGCACATTTATTCGTGAATCAACTAATGATGAAGCACAAATCAAAGCCGTGACATCAATTCAAGGGCTGGCACTAACCTCCGAGCAAAGTGGTTCATTATCCAATGTTATGGAAATTGTTGATGAAACCCTGTTTGACATCCTCGGTCATCGGGCAGATGTAATGATAACCTCACAATCGTCGAGTCGAAGTTTTATCTGTTTAGTTGTTCCGCCGAATGTAGGGATGAATGCAGGCTCTCGACAACGCTTGCAAGAAGCGATAGGTAAACAATTTGACGACCAACCGTTGAATATAGGATGGGATGTTTATCCTGTCAGTGTGATTACTGCAATTGGTGACGATATCGACCAACATCCAAATTTAATTGCTAGTATCTTGCAAAATCTCACAACAATCGCGATCCTAGCAATAGCACAAGGTCCCTCTCATTGTAGTTTTTCAATTGTTGTTCATGAAAATGAGATGGAACAATCTCTAAAGCAAATCCATCGGCTTATCGTCAATACCTAGTGAGATACCGCTCTGTTTCCCACGCTGTCACTTGTTTATGATAGGCTTCATATTCCTCACGTTTTGCAGAAATAAAGCGTTCACTAATAAATTGTCCCAAAGCGTCTTGAACCACTTCATCACGCTCAAAAATGTCGAGTGCTTCATCTAGGGACTTGGGAAGGTGTTGGATCATCTGTTCACGCCGTCCGCTGTGTTGATTCGAGAGTAAGATTTCATCAAGCGGTTCTTCCAGATTCATCTGTTGCCTAATACCATCGAGACCAGCGCGTAACATCACTGCTTTTGCAAGATAAGGATTGACTGATGGGTCTGGGCAACGAATCTCTAGGCGGGTGTGGGAAATGTCACCGCCGACTATATGCGGAACACGAATTAATGCACTTCGATTCAATCGCGCCCAAGTAATTTTCGAGGGAGCTTCTAAACTTGTGCCAAGCCGTTTATATGAATTGACCAATGGAGCCAAAACCGCACACATAGCTTTGGCATGAGACAGTTGACCTGCAAGAAAATGACGTGCAATTGGTGAAAGGTTATAAGCAGATTCTTCATCTGCGAAGATATTCTCACCCGTATTTATATCATGCAGACTTTGATGTGTATGCATTCCGGAGCCGGGTTGTGATGTTTTGGGGCGTGGCATAAATGTGCAATGTAAATTATGTCGCTTTGCCACAGTCTTAAGAGCAATGCGTGTTTTGATTAAATTATCCGCCGATGTCAGAGCATCGCTATACTGTATATTGATTTCGTGTTGCCCACTCCCAATCTCTGAATGCATGGCATTCACTTCAATGCCCATAAATTGAAGTGTTGAGAGCATATCGCGCCGAAGTGAACGAATGGGAACATCTGGTATATCAAAGTAGCTGGCAATGTCTTGTTGGGACTTTAAGATTGGGCGTTGCTTATCATCTAAGGGAAAGAGGAAAAATTCCAACTCTAATCCTGTGTGATAACGATAGCCCATGTCTTCTGCTTCACGCAAGTTTCGGATTAAGGCAGAACGCGGATCACCGATAAAGGGGTCGCCCCCATATGTGTAGACAGAGCAAATTACAGCGGCGGTTTTTTCATCCGGGCTATTCCATGGCAAAATGATCAAGGTCTCAAGGTCTGGGACAAGCATCATATCGCTCTCGGCTACGCGAGCGAAACCTTCTATCGACGAGCCGTCAAAAGATTTTCCAAACTCAATAACTTGCTCAAACTGACTCGCTGGAATCAGGATACTCTTGACAATGCCTGTAATATCCGTGAACCAAAGCGCAATGAAATTTATCTGTTCTTCTGTAATCTGTTTGAGAATTTGTTGTTTATCAGCCACAAATTAATCTTTCGTATCCTTGTTTCAACATACTATTAGTATAACGAAAGATATCGGGTGATGACCATTGCAGGAGTTGACAAATTTTAGCAATATATTTCTAGCAGAAGCACTAGAATCTGCTTTAGTCAGGCTGTTTGCTTAGATGTCCAAGCAGTGCATCGACCCCTAAGATGTAACTTCTCCAACCGAAGCCACCGATTTGCCCTAAGCAAACACCGGCTAAGTAAGAATGATGTCGGAAGGATTCACGAGCATGGATGTTAGACAAGTGTACTTCTACAACAGGAATTTCAATTGCACTAATGGCATCGCGTAATGCAATTGAAGTATGTGTATAAGCTCCGGGATTCATCACCACGCCATCTGCCCAAGCGCGCGCATCATGGAGATAGTCGATCAATTCCCCTTCCAAATTGGACTGTCTCGCACGGATTTCAACACTTCTTGATGCGACATGCTCTTTAACTAGATTGTTGATGTCTTCTAGGGTCATCGTGCCATAGACTTCTGGATCACGCGTGCCAAGTAAATTTAAGTTGGGTCCATGTAAGAGTAAGATTTTTTGGGGCATTAATTACCTCATTTTAACATAAATTATTGCAAGGTTTTCAATACGTCAATCACGATTTGTGGTTCAACATCTTCGATAATTATTGGCTTTTCTATTGCTTCAAGTAAAACAAAACGCGAGATGCCGTTTTTCCATTTTTTGTCGGTGGTCATCGCTTGGTAAATCGCTTTGGGGTCGAGACCTTTCAGTGTGCGAGGTAAGCCCACCTCTTCTAAGACAGAATCAACAGTTTGAACAACACTGGCATCACATAGCCCAAGCCGATGTGACAACTTTGCCGCCGCAAGACAACCAAAACCAACCGCTTCGCCATGTATCCACTCATAATGGGTGACTTTTTCTATCGCATGTCCGAAGGTATGCCCTAAATTGAGATGCGCGCGGACTCCTTGTTCATAAGGGTCTTGCTGGACAATCTCAACCTTCACTTGCACAGCCCGACGAACCAGTTGATTGGCGTAGTTAGGATGATGAAGATTTGTATCAAGTAAGCCTTTATCCGCAATGAAGCCATGTTTAACGACCTCTGCCATTCCGCATCGCCACTGTTCATCAGGCAAAGTTTGCAACACATCAGGATCAATCAGCACGATATCAGGTTGCTTAAATGCCCCAACAAGGTTTTTACCCTGTTGCAAATCGACCCCAACTTTTCCGCCTACACTCGAATCGACCATCGCCAACAGTGAAGTTGGAATTTGAACTAGTCGGATTCCACGCATATATGTCGACGCAACAAAGCCAGCCGTATCACCGACAACTCCACCACCTAATGCAATAAGCGTTGTATGACGGTCTGCACCTGCATCAATGCAATCAGCATAGAGTTTGGATACAGTCTCAAGAGATTTGTAGACTTCACCATCAGGCATCGTAATCAGATGAGCATTAGGAAGTTTGCTAACTAACTGCTCACCATAAAGGGGTGCTATAGTGTCATTTGTCGCAACAATAACGTGTCCATCTAGCGTGAGTTCATCGATGTGCTGGCCGATATTGGCAAGCAATCCCGGCTCAATCCAAATATTGTAGTCCCCATCGGGTGATTGGACAGATATAGGATGCGAGGTCAGTGCAATAATCTCGTGAGCAATCGCTGAAGGTGTTCGGTTCGTGGTATCAACTTGATATTTGATACTCGCATAAGCTGATTGGCGTTCAAGTAGACGCTTGCGCCACTCCCCTGCTAAAGGACGTGCATCTGTTTGTCGGATACGTTCTTCAATCGTTTCCAACGATGCTGTGAGACAAATTAATGTCCCGCTATTCGCCATCAACTCACGTAGATCATCAGGAATCAATGTGCCACCACCCGTTGCAATGACCAAGCCTGATTGAGTCACCAATTCATGAACCAAGCCTCGTTCCATTACACGGAAAAAAGACTCGCTGTGGTTGGCAAATATTCGAGGAATTGTCAAGCCAGTACGCTGAACAATCACCTCATCCATATCCACAAAATCACGATTGAGTTTTTCTGCAAGGAGATGCCCAATTGTCGTCTTACCAGTCCCCATAAAGCCTGTAAGGATGATATTGTCTGGCTTATTCATAGCCAAAACGCCATTCGACATTGTTCATTGGTAAGTCTGTGATCCGATTTTGTCGAAGCGTCTCAAAGCGGGGTTGCATTTCTTCAATGCTATCTCCACCGAGTTTTTCAATGAGTGCATCAGCCAGAACAATCGCCATCATCGCCTCGCCAATCGGCACAGCACGGGGTAACGCACAAAAATCACTACGTTCATAGGTGGTAAATTCCGGTTCCCCCGTCACCAAATTAACAGACTCTGCGCCACGTAGCATGGTAGAAATA
>JANQRM010000316.1 GCA_028284565.1 Anaerolineae bacterium
ATCATCAACGCTGCATCTGCGGGAGTTGCGACACCACCTGCCGCAAAGTTCACGACGGGTAAACGTCCGAGTTCTGCTGTTTCTTTAACCAGGGCATAGGGCGCACGAATCTCTTTGGCATAGGTATACAGTTCATCTTCATCCATATTGGAAATTTTACGAATCGAACCATGTACCGGGCGTGCATGACGTACCGCTTCCACCACATCACCGGTTCCTGCCTCGCCTTTGGTGCGAATCATCGCCGCGCCTTCTGAGATACGACGCAGGGCTTCTCCGAGATTTCGGCATCCACAGACAAAGGGGACTTCAAACTTCCACTTGTTGATGTGGTGTTCTTCATCGGCAGGGGTTAGCACTTCGCTCTCATCAACATAATCCACACCCATCGCTTGCAAAATCTGGGCTTCTACAAAATGTCCGATGCGTGCTTTTGCCATCACCGGGATAGAGACGGCTTGAATAATCCCGTCAATCATATCGGGATCACTCATGCGTGCTACGCCACCTTGCACTCGAATGTCTGCCGGAACCCGTTCTAATGCCATCACTGCCGCCGCACCCGCATCTTCTGCAATCTTCGCTTGGTCGGGCGTGACCACATCCATAATTACTCCGCCCTTCAACATCTGGGCGAGACCCCGCTTGACGTTATCTGTTCCGGTTTGCGATCCATTAAATTGGCTATTTCCATTCTCAGCCATCAGATTCCTTTCTTTAAACTGTTACTTGATGCACCTTTATCGTAAATTTTATCATGCGAATCGTTATGTCCATATAATGCCATTTAAGTCCGATTATTGAATGGAAGTCTTAAGGAAACATCTTTAGTTCGAGATAGCAACTTCCGTGTATACTTAGAATCAGGTATACCAGAGCAGGGTAATATGACCCAAGAATCTTCAATGCAACAGTCAATTGATTGGCAATCTGTGTGGGATACGCTGAATTGGGATAACGAGGAGCGACAAGCCACGACCCTCGCCCAACAATTACATCAGCGCGCTCAACAATATGCCACGCCCATTATCCGAGACGACTTGACATCTGACAAGCATGTAATGACTCTGCTTGCTTTTAGTTTGGGTACAGAGCGTTATGCAGTGGATGTTCATCGAGTGATTGGTGTACGGAATATTCGCCGAATTACTCGTGTTCCCAATGCGCCTGCTTTCTATCGTGGGGTGGTCAATGTGCGCGGACAAATACTCACCGTGCTGGACTTGGAAGCCTACTTTGGTATTCGTACGGACGAATCCATCGCATACTCTGAATTGATTATCGTCAACGGACATGGTTTAGAACTTGGCATCCTTGTCGATGAGATACAGGAGATTGTCCGCCTGCCTGAAGAGACTATTGAGACAATTGATATGCCACACACGCACGGGATTACGCTCAATAAACTCATTATCTTAGATATGGATTCTTTACTCACTGATTCACGCTTAATCATTGGTGGTCACCACGAGGGGTAGCATGACCGAACAAGTAGAAAACTTGAAAAATAATCGACAAACATGGCGACATCCATTTGTGATTGCCATTGCGATTGCGTCAACCTTGCCGACTTTGCTCTTAGCCATATTCATTTTTATTCGACAGGGTGAAGCGGGGATTTTTGTTGCACCAATTCTGGCATTAATTGGCGGTGTAGTTGTCGGGTATTTAGTCTTCAACCAGAGTTATCGGCGTTTTGATAATGTGCTTCAGCAATATGTCGATGTGTTGGAGCAAATTGCTGATGGAGACTTAGGACGACGTTTGCCTGTGCAGTCAGTCGCCTCCATGATTACTGAAAATGAGATGCTTGTGCAACTCGGTGAGGGCATCAACCGAACCCTAGACCGCCTCCAATCGGTAGTGCAAGAGATTCATACCGCAATGACACGACTCGAATCCGATACGCAGGCAATTTTGGAAGCAACCTCTCGGCAAATTACCATGGCGAATGAGCAGGATGCTGTTGTGACAGAGACGACGGCAACCGTCAATGAAGTCCGCGCGACAGTCACAGAAACAGCAGAACGCGCGCAGAGTGTTGCCGAAACCGCGCAATTCTCCGTCGATATTTCGCAATCAGGTAAGGAAGCTGTGTCGGAAACGATTTCTGGGATGGAACTCATTCGCCAGCGAGTGGAAGACATTGCGGATAATATTTTGGTCTTGTCGGAACATACCCAACAAATTGGTGAAATTATCGCGGCAGTCAATAATCTGGCAGACCAATCGCGGATGTTAGCCTTGAATGCCTCTGTCGAAGCGGCACGGGCGGGTGATGAAGGTAAAGGCTTTGCAGTGGTCGCAATGGAAGTTCGGAATCTTGCTGACCAGAACCGCGATGCAACCGTACAAGTTCGTGAGATATTAGGCGAGATTCAACGGGCGACCAACGCGGCGGTAATGGTGACAGAAGAGGGTAGTAAAGATGTCGATGGTGGACAACAATTGGTGAACAGAGCAGGCGATTCGATTAGTGAACTCTCTCGTGCGATTGAAGATGCCGCCCTTGCCGCCATGCAGATTGCCGCCAGTACACGACAACAGACCATCGGGATGGATCAATTGACCTCTGCCATGACGACAATTAAGCGGGCAACAACAGAGACTGTCAGCAGTACGATGCAAGTGGAAGCCAGTGTGCAACGCCTGCGAGAAGCGGCGCAACGGGTGAATGACGTGCTAGGAGGATTGAAGTTCAACCATGAGTGAGTCAGACCTGCTCAATATTTTTTGGGAAGAAGTCAGCGAAATTCTGGCGACGCTAAACGATGGCTTGCTCAAGGTCGAAATGGTCGAGGGCGAAGAGCAACAAACCCTCCTCCAAGAGATGAACCGCCATGCCCACAGTATGAAAGGGGCGGCGCGCGCCGTTGGCATTGACTTTATTGAGCAGACGGCTCATTATATGGAAGAGATTTTCGATTCAGCACTCAAACGTGGTTTGGAAATCACCCCTGAAATTGCAGATTCGCTTTATGATGGACTCGACCTCATTCAGAATGCGCTGGACAACAATGAGAACAAGCCTGATGTCGTGCAGACGGTTCTCGATAACTTAAAGAAAGCATCAACAGAAGAAACTTCTGCAAGTACTAATCATGATAGTCTCTTGCATGATGCCACCGAAGTTCCTGCTTTGTCTGAACCCCTTCCTGATATGCCAGATGTCCCTGCCGACCTGCCAACCCCAACCACAGAAGTTGAACCCGTAGTCAAAACCACACAAACTGTTGTGATGCGTCCGGCTGAGGAGTCCTTGCGGGTGTCAGTCACAAAACTCGACAATCTCATGGCAGAAGCCAGTGAACTCATTATCGCCAAGATGCAGAGTGATACCCATGAGAATCAGGTGCAAGACTTGCAATCCCAAATGGCGCGTTGGCAACGGGAATGGCGCACCGTTCGTACCGCCTATATTCGGCTCGCCCGTCGAATACAATCCTCATCAGGTGAGGATACCGAGTTAATGATGCTCTTCCGCTTCTTAGAGTCGAATCAACGGTATTTGATGCAGACTCGACGCGAATTGGCACACCTCCAACAGACATTAGTGCAAGACAATCTTCATCTCAGTACAGTTGCTGACCAATTACAAGACGATATTTCCCGCCTACGGATGATGCCCTGCGAAACAATGTTGGGTGCATTCCAACGTATGGTGCGGGACATTGGACGCGATGTCAGCAAGAAGGTGCAACTATTCATCACGGGCGGACATATTGAAATTGACAAGACAGTCCTTGATGCTCTTCGTGATCCCATTATGCACATCTTGCGGAATGCAATCGATCATGGGTTGGAATCACCGAATGACCGCCTACTTAGTGGCAAACTGGAAACGGGTAAAATTGAACTGACTGTCGAGCAAAAGGGCGGTGAAATTAATATCTCCGTCAAGGATGATGGACGGGGTTTTGATATCGACAAAATCCGTGCTTCAGCTGTAGAGAAAGGGCTTGTAACGGAACACGAAGCCAAGACGATGACTGCCGATGAAGCACGTGCGCTGGTATTTCATTCTGGTTTTTCGACCAAAGAGGATGTCACTAAGTTAAGTGGGCGTGGCTTGGGCATGGACATCGTAAGGGAGCGTGTCGAAGGCTTGCGTGGACGCATCAGCATTCAAAGTGAAGCGGGTGTCGGGACAACGATGCTGATTACGGTTCCAGTGTCGTTGACACGCATTCGATGTGTTTTGCTCAATTTGGGTGATGAAACTTATGCGATTCCTTCGATCATGATTTCGCGGATGGAAACTCTGTCACGGGCTGATGTTTATACGGCGGAGGGTAAAGCAATGGTCAATCTAAATAATCTTCCGATGCCACTTATGGAGATGGGTGCGATATTGAACATTCCGCAAATGCAGGCTGGTGATGATGACTTGTTTAATGTCGTGGCATTACATTCGGCAGATCGTCATGTGGCATTTGAGGTAGATGATCTCCAAAGTGAACTTGAACTCGTATTGAAACCATTGGGTCCGGAATTGCAACAGGCTCCCTATGTATCGGGTGCTTCTTTGTTAGGAACAGGTGAAGTTGTACTCGTCCTAGATACGAATGATTTGATTCGCCAAGCGACTGGCACACAACTGGGTCAACGTCGGATGCGGATTGTTCCGTCTGCTATACAATCAATCCCACAACGGATACGAGTGTTAGTCGCCGATGATTCTATTACAACGCGGACATTAGAGAAGAACATCCTCGAAACCGCCGGATTTGATGTCTCAGTGGCGATGGATGGTCAAGAAGCATGGGAAATGATCGGAGAACAAGACTTTGATGTCGTGATTAGCGATGTCGAGATGCCCAATATGAACGGGTTGGAACTGGCGGCGCATATCAAAGGGCATAGCTCAACCAGCCATCTCCCCGTCATTCTCTTGACTTCATTGGGTAAGCCGGAGCAACGTGAAGCGGGATTGCGTGCAGGTGCAGATGCCTACCTTGTGAAATCGAAGTTTGACCAGAAAGAATTGCTGGAAACGATTCAATCCGTTTTATAGTTCAGAACACATTTCAGCATATCTGAAATACCAACTCCTTCACTGACTCACATAATACAGATGATTGATACTACTTTTATCCAAAGTGCCTAAAGCCATTATGGTGATTTACATAGGCTCTCTGGTAAGATAAGCTCTTTAACTAGGGGAGTACGTGTCAATGACTAGCGAGATTACTATGGCGAAACCCACCTTCAAATGGGATGATCCGATCCTCTTTGCTGAGCAGTTATCTGATGAAGAAATCATGGTGCGAAATGCGGCACGGAACTATTGCCAATCCAAGCTCATGCCGCGTGTCTTAGAGAATCATCGGCATGAAACCTTTGACCGTGCAATTTTCAACGAAATGGGAGAAATCGGCTTTTTGGGTTCAACTATACCTGAAGAATACGGTGGGGCAGGTCTAAATAGCGTTTGCTATGGTTTGATTGCACGCGAAGTGGAGCGTGTCGATAGCGGTTATCGCAGTGCAATGAGTGTGCAAAGTTCGCTTGTGATGTATCCTATCTATACCTATGGAACAGAAGCACAACGTCAAAAATATCTTCCTAAACTGGCAACAGGTGAATGGGTGGGGTGCTTTGGCTTAACCGAACCCAATCATGGGAGCGACCCCGGTGGCATGGAAAGCCGAGCCACCAAAACGGATGGCGGTTGGATATTGCATGGGAATAAGATGTGGATTACCAATTCTCCTATCGCCGATGTGTTTATCGTTTGGGCAAAAGCTTATGGCGATAATGATAATCCCGATCATATGGATGGAGATATTCGCGGATTTATCCTTGATAAAGGAATGGCCGGACTGACTGCGCCCAAAATCGAGGGCAAGTTTAGTCTTCGTGCCAGTGTCACAGGTGAAATTGTCATGGACGAGGTCTTTGTCCCAGATGATAACTATATGCCAAATGTGAAAGGACTCAAAGGTCCCTTTGGTTGTCTCAACAAAGCGCGTTATGGCATCTCATGGGGAGCTTTGGGAGCCGCCGAATTCTGCTGGCATTCTGCAAGACAGTACACCCTCGATAGAACGCAATTTGGTCGTCCACTTGCTGCAACCCAACTGATTCAACTCAAGCTCGCCAACATGATGACGGAAATCACCTTGTCATTACAAGGTGCGCTACGAGTCGGCAGGTTAATGGACGACAGAAAAGTCACGCCAGAGATGATTTCACTGGTCAAACGCAACTCCTGTGGAAAAGCCCTCGATATTGCGCGCCTCTCGCGTGATATGCACGGTGGCAATGGCATCTCGGATGAGTTCCACGTGATTCGGCATGTGATGAATCTGGAAGCCGTCAATACGTATGAAGGCACACACGACATCCACGCTCTCATTCTTGGACGCGCTCAAACGGGCATCCAAGCGTTTATGTAATCTAATAGGGGATTGTTGTGACAAAATGACAAATCCCTTTTTCACAATCTTCCCAATAAGTTGCGTTTTGTACGAATTCATGCTAATGTATGGTCAATTACGAAACCGTTTTCGTTTCAAACTAGATTTATGTCGCATACATTACAAGAACTCTCAGACAAATTAAAATTATCCAAGTCCACCATCTCCAAAGCCTTGAATGGTTATGACGATGTCTCCGATGAAACGCGCGCATTAGTCATGCGAACCGCCATGGAAATGGGCTATCAACCGAGCGCGGCCGCCCGTAGCCTCTCGCGTGGACGTACAGAGAAAATCGGCTTGTTTCTCAATACTTCTATCGAGTATGTAATTGATTATTTGTCGGGTATTTTTTCCGGTGCAGTAGAGCGAGCATCGGATGTCAACAAACGACTCATTCTTTATACTATCGCTGACAATGATCCCAGTTATCTTCTACAGATTTGCCGTGCAAGAGAGATAGACGGCGTTATCCTGTTCTCGACTCATTATGACAACAACACGATCAAGACCTTATTGGATGATGAATTTCCCTTTGTTGTGATGGGGCGACGCATTCTTGATGAGCGAGTGTCCTATATCGTGCCAGATTTTTATGACGGGACATATCGCTCGACCCAGTATTTGATTGAGAAAGGTCACCGGCAGATAGCATTTACAACACGTTCGCAGTTAGAAACCGCCAATGCTGAACATCTACAAGGCTTTATGGACGCGATGAGAGATGCTGGCATTTCAATAGATGAATCCTTGATTGTCGAGACTCGTCTAGAACCAGATAGTGGGGTTGAACCAACAAAGAAATTGCTCTCACTAGACAACCGCCCAACGGCAATTCTGGCGTTTCATGATCTGGTGGCAATGGATGTGATACGAGCTATTCAAGAAATGGGATTGCATGTGCCAAACGACATTGCGGTCATGGGTTTCGATGGTCTGCGAACTGGGTTAATCACCTCACCTCGTATTTCAACGGTACAACAACCCTTACAATATATTGGTCAGCGAGTCATCGAAATCGTGAATCAACAGATAGAAGACAAGACATTACCACCTGTTCAAGAGACAGTTCCGGTTGAAATCGTCGTTCGTGAATCAGCATAGTCGTTAATTTTGATCTTATCGAAACCGTTTTAGGAAGATTAAATGAGTGGAAAAGACAACAATAAACAATCAGTGAATGCCGAGAGTGCGACTATTACACTTCAAAATAAAGTGGATATTCAGTTCATGAAAGATGCAGAAGGCAAGCGTAATCAGCGTATGGATGGCTTCGACCCAAAATTCTCCGATATTGTCGATTACATAATTCGCGTCACCCATGAAATCTGGGAAGAAAAAGCCATTGGCAAGCTCTATGACTATTACGCGAATACAGTTCAAATTCATACGACGAGTGGGACAGTCTATGGGCGTGAAGCCGTCCTCGCAAGCACAATTGGCACACTCGCCGCCTACCCAGACCGCCGTCTCTATGGAGATGAGGTCATCTGGGGTGGAGACGATGTGCAGGGGTTTTATAGCTCACATCGCTTGACTCATGCCGGAACCAATCGAGGTTGGTCGCTTTATGGTCCGCCGACAGGCAATAAGATTAATTATCGAGCAATTGCCGATTGTCATGTGAAACGCAATATGATTGTTGAAGAATGGCTAGTGCGAGACGAATTGACATTGATTCATCAGTTAGGCTTGAATCCAGTTGAAACAGCGCAGACCTTTGCACGCAAAGAAGCCGATAGTGGCTTGCAACTGCAAATCGCCGGAGATATTGAACGTGGAACCGGGCAACTGCCTCCGCCTCGGATGCCGGAGCCTGAATCCGATACTTTTGATCCCGAATACTTTGTGCGTCGCCTTATCCATGAAGTCTGGAATTGGCGTTTATTGAATAAGGTACGGGATTATTTCGCAGAAGCAGTCAATTTAGAATCCGCATCCATGCGGAAGAGTCAAGGGCATGAAGATTATCAAACCTATGTGTTATCGCTTTTATCACCCTTCCCAGACTTAGCGATGACCATCGAGCATTTCTGTGCTGTGGGGGATGAGAAAACGGGCTATCGTACAGCCACGCGCTGGACCATGCGTGGAACGCATACGGGCTATGGGATATATGGCGAACCAACGGGTCAGCCCATCCAAATTATGGGGGTCAGCCATCACCTGATCAAAGATGGCAAAGTGCAAAACGAATGGACATTATTCGATGAATTCGCGCTTCTCAAACAAATTCATCGTCCCAAAGGATAATGTTCAGGG
>JANQRM010000539.1 GCA_028284565.1 Anaerolineae bacterium
ATCAATATCGGCAAAGATTCCGCGTGTGAAGGGAATCAACCAAGCAGTATCGTCAATAGGGTGGGTACGAGCGATACTGTTCATATCCGCACGCATCGGGAAGTTGATCAAATAGCCTACAAATTGCACCGCGATGATATTCAAAATAATGGTGCTAATCAACTCATTGACATTCAGCTTGACTTTCAGATAGCCTGCGAACCATGAGTATATCGCTCCCACAAACATCGCCGCACTAATGCAAATCGCTGGGATGACGAGGTGCATCACCGTCCGCATCAATTCTGGGGCTTCATCATATTCGGCAACACCTGCCAGCATATAGATTTGATCAGGTAACCAATAGCCCAAGAAGACTGCCGCCACACCACCCAATACAAGTTGTCCATCCATGCCGATACTGAACAAGCCCGCTTTGAAGGCAACCGTCGCCGCGAGTGCAGTTAATATCAGGGGTGTAGCGCGTTCCAAGACCACCGCGAGCTGATGTCCCTTTTCCCCATAAAAAAGCGCGATATGATTCTCTTTGATGACTGTATCATCTTCGCCTTCAATTTCGACATCAACGATGAACAAATCACCAAAGGTATCGCACTGTCGAGAGCCAAAGCCCTCGCAAAATAGCTGATTGTATGCGCCGACTGGGTCGGTTTCGGACATAGCTACAAAGAGGCTACTGACAAACAACCCAAGTAGAATCGCCACAATTGGAATGGCGACACTCGTTCCTAATTGTCGTAATCGTTTATCCATCGTCACGTTCCAATTGACTCCCTGCCATTAGGAGTCCTAGCTCTTCTTCTGTGACTGTTCCGGCATCCACAATATCCATGATGCGTCCGTCAAATATCACAGCGATACGGTCACTCAACGCTGTGATTTCATCTAATTCTACGGAGACCAGCAAAATCGCCGCCCCTTTATCCCGTTCCTCGACTAGCGTTTTATGGACGAATTCTATACTGCCGACATCAACCCCGCGTGTGGGTTGATTGGCAATAATGAGTTTGGGACTGCCTTCGAGTTCGCGGGCAATGACGATCTTCTGGAGATTCCCACCCGACAAAGTATTAACCATCTCACCGACCTGCGCCGATTTAATCTGGAAAGTCTGTGCCAAGCGTCCCGCTAATTCACGAATGGACTGAAAGGCAAGCCGATTTCCTTTGGAATAAGGTGCATCTTGATACATGGTCACGATGACATTCTCATCTAGGGTGGTGGCAACATTCAGCCCCATCGTCATACGGTCTTCTGGGATATGTGCCATCCCCGTTTCGCGCCGTTCTCGCACCCTTAGATGAGTCACATCCTGCCCCATCAAGGTGACACGCCCAGAATCAATCGGACGCATTCCAGAGATGGCTTCAATGAGTTCAGTCTGTCCATTGCCACTGACACCAGCAATACCGAGTATTTCACCAGCGCGGACATCAAAGCTCACACCAAACACCGCCGGGACACCCCCATTGCCTGCGACAAGCAGATTATCAACTTCGAGGACGGTTTCCGTTGGTTTAGCAGGTTCTTTCTCGACTTGGAGAATCACCTCACGCCCCACCATCATATTCGCCATATCCCGAATGGTGACATCCGCGACATTGTGTGTCCCAATCTTCTGCCCACGGCGTAACACGGTCACACGGTCTGCGACATCTTTCACTTCGAGCAATTTATGGGTGATGAGAATGATTGAGCGTCCATCCTGTGCCAGTCGCCGAATCACGGTGTAGAGTTCGCGGACTTCTTGTGGGGTCAACACCGCAGTAGGTTCATCAAGAATCAGCACTCTGGCATTACGTTGGAGTGTCTTTAAGATTTCGACGCGCTGTTGCATCCCAACGGATATATCCTGCACATGCGTATTGGGGTTAACAGGCAAGCCAAAGCTGTCAGCAAGTTCGCGCACAGCATCGGCTTCGGCACGGCTGTTGATAAATCCCAAGCTGTTCGGCTCGATACCCAGCATGATATTTTCAGCAATCGTAAATGATGGCACGAGCTTAAAATGCTGATGCACCATGCCGATACCATAGCGAATGGCATCATCGGGATGCGTAATCTTGACAGGTTGCCCAAAGATTTTAATATCCGCCGTATCGGGAGGGATGAGGCCATAGAGCATATTCATCAGGGTGGTTTTGCCTGCGCCATTCTCCCCAACAAGTGCATGGACTTCACCTTCCCGCACTTCAAAGTCTACTGAATCCGACGCGAGGACATCTGATGAGGCAAAGTATTTGGAGACATTCCGCATCTCAACCGCAAGTTTGGTCATAAGTATCTTTCAAACGGGCTTGGTCAGTGGCAAGCCCCTACTCTATTAGAAAAAACCCCTCCCACATGAGAGGGGAAATGTTTTTGCTTACTGTAATTTATTCGTCTTCTGGTGCGAGTGTATTGGTAACTTCAATCTCACCACTCAGAATCGCTTCACGGGCTTCGTCGATAGCGGCACGAATTTCCGGCAGTTTCTCGACCATATCTTCAGGACCTGCTTCGTCAAAGGTACGTGAGCAAACCCCATCATCCCAGCTCAAGCCAGCCGAACCTTCTGCTAGCCCAACAATTGTAGAGCCTGCTACGAACTCGCCATTTAAAGTTGTTTCGACAAAGGAAAAGACAGCATTATCCACCCGCTTCATGGCAGACAAGATAATCGAGCCGGGGAAGATATCATCCTGATTGCTATCGACCCCGATGGCAAAGTTCCCTGTTTCATTTGCGGCTTCGAGGACACCTTCACCACTTCGCCCGGCCACTTGATAGATAACGTCTGCACCTTCACTATACATCGATAATGCGAGTTCCTTACCTCTTACCGGATCGGCGAAATCCCCTGTGTAACTCCGCAAGAAGGTACAATCTGGACAAACTGAGGCGACACCCTCTTCAAAACCAACAATGAATTGATTAATGGAGAGAACATCTAGCCCGCCTACTGAACCAACAACACCTGTACGGGTGAGCATACCCACCGCGATTCCTGCGAGATAACTATTTTCATGGGTATCGATAGTAAACAATGCTAGATTGTCGAATTCAGGGGGTTCTGCGAAGAAGGTTTCTTGTGCCGCGAAGAGTTGATCCGGGAATTCGTCTACAATTTCTTCAACTGTGTCCGCGGCCACTGCAATCATGATAATCAAATCAGGTTCATCTTGCACCGCGCGACGAATCGCCGCATCGTGTTCTTGAGTACCAGCAGTTTCGACGATCAAACCAGTCACACCCAATTCAGCAATGGCGCGCTCTGCCCCTGCCGCCGCTGAGTCGATGAACGAACGGTCTCCACGCGGGTTGGGCAGGATGATGATAAATGTGAAATCACTGTTGTCCGGTGCTTCCATGTCTTCATCCGCCATCTCCATCATACACTCGCCCATTTCCTCATCATCTTGAGCTAAGACTGTGCTGAAGGATGCCAGCGCGAAAATCAAGACTAATAGCATTCGTAACCACTTCTTCATGTGTATCTCCTTTGAATAATCAAAAAGTCTCTCTATTTTCGATACCTAAGTATGACTCCTATTGAGCGAAATGCAAAATTTGCCACATGCCATTGTCCCTCGTTATGCTTAGACCATATAGAGGAGAGAAGCGATGACCCGAATTTGGCTGGATACAGACATTGGCACAGATGTGGATGATTGCTTGGCACTGGCATTCATCTTGAATTCAGATGAGTATCAAGTGGAAGGCATCTCCTGTGTTTATGGCGATGTCGATTTACGCGCGCAAATTGCTTTGAAGTTGCTTCAATGGCATGGAACCAATATTCCGGTTTATACAGGTGCGCGCCAAGCTATGAAGATTCGCCAACCTATCTATTGGGAAGGACACGAAGGCGAGGGTATCCTTGGGGACGATGAGCCCTTACCCATTGCTGAAGGTTTTGCGCCAGAAGTCATCGTCCGCACTGTGATGGATAATCCCAATGAAATTCACCTTGCCTGCATTGCTCCCCTCACCAACCTCGCCCTTGCCTTGTCTATCGAACCACGTATCGCACAAAACGTCGCGCATATCACGATTATGGGCGGTGTCAGCGGTGGACTATCCCGTTTAGACTTACCGATTGCCGAACACAATATTCAATGTGACCCCGATTCGGCGCATATCGTCTTTTCATCTGGCGCACCCATGACTCTTATCCCCTTAGACATCACGACCCAAGTCCAAATCACAAAAGCTGATGTAAGCAAACTACAAGCCGTCAATCACCCCTTTCACCGAGCTGTTGTCGGGCAAATTGAACGCTATCCACGTTATATCAAACAAGGCTGGACGAATGTGCATGACCCTCTAGCAGTCGCCAGTGTGATTCGCCCCGATGTGATGAATTACCAGCCCGTCAAGATTGATGTCGAAACCAATGGACGCGTTGGCACAGGGGCAACCTTCATGCAAGAAGCTGAGGACAGCAATATCCGTGTAGCTGTATCGGTAGACAAAGCCCAGTTTGAAGAACTCTTTATGGAACGATTGGTACGACAACGATGACGACAACCCTACTCTATGGTGGGATGATTGTCTGTCTTGGCAAAGCAGATGCCGTCTATGATGAGGGCTATGTCCAGATTGAAGATGATCGCATCGTCGCCATTGGGGATAAATCCACCACCCCTGCCACCACTGTCGATGAGATGCTCGATTGTAGCGGAAAGCTCATTATGCCCGGCTTGGTCAATGCCCATACGCATACCCCCATGACCCTCTTCCGTGGCTTGGCAGAAGGTGTTTCCCTCTTCACGTTGGAGGGCTGGTACAACTCTATTCGTGTCTTAGAGATGGAAATGACACCCGACATGGTTCCCGCTTCTGTCGAAGTCGCCTGTGCAGAGATGATTCGCACGGGCACCACCACTTTCGCTGACCAATATTTTTATATGGATGAGATTATCCCCGTGGTCGAAAGAAGTGGCTTACGGGCATCCCTTGCTTATGGTGTGGTCGAACTGGGCGACCCGGTAGCACGACAGCAAGAATTGACTCGCCTCGAAGCCTTCTTAGAAACAATGGGGGATTATCCACGCGACAAATTACAAGGCTGGATTGGACCCCATGCCTTCTTTGTCGATAACTCACCAGAAATGATGCTAGCTGAGAAACGCTTAGCTGAAAAATATGGAACAGGCTTGCACATTCATCTCTCAACGACGGGAGAAGAAGATCGTTATTGCCAAGATCAGTACGACATGAGTGCCGTCGATAAAATGCACGAAATGCACATGCTCGACTACCCCACCCTCGCCGCCCATTCGATCACGATCCCAGAAAAAGATTGGCAAACACTCGCCGACTCCAACTTTACCGCCGTCATCGCCGCGAGTGCCTGTATGCGTGCCGGAGCCAAAGCCGCGCCTGTCGTTGGGATGCGCCGTGCTGGAGTCAACCTTGCCATTGGGACAGATAACGTCTGCAATAACAACGATTATGATTTATTCAGTGAGAT
>JANQRM010000550.1 GCA_028284565.1 Anaerolineae bacterium
CTTCACGTTGCGCCGCCGAAAGCAACTTGCCATTCTCTAAGACGATAATCTGTTGCAGTTCTTCGGCATGAGCCTCAATTAAATCGGCTAATTTGAGCAGGCGTTTTTCGCGCTCATTGGGTGACATGTCCGACCAGACACCTCTGTCAAAGGTCTCGCTTGCGGTTTGTATGGCAAGGTCAACATCGGCTGTTGATGCGTCGGGAACTGTCGCAATCGTCTCATCTGTGGCTGGGTTGATGACGGGAATGCGTTTGTCCGAATGTGCGGGCGTGGCGTTCCCATTGATGAAGAGGTGTTTATCGACCGGTGATAAAAATTGTCTGACGGAATCGACGACTTGCGGATGCAGACCCATGTCACACTCCTTATTAATCATGCGTGTGAGTCTAAAAGATGAAGCGGGGGATGACTATGCCAGAAAGTGCATGAATCAGGTAATTTTGCACAAAGAATATTGGGGATAGCATTCTGCAGGATAATCATGAGAATACGCGCGCATGATGACCGCTTAATCAGGAGTTGTGTTTTGACGATGAAACGATTTCGAGATTTGCTCTGGGTGTTGCTTAAACGCTATGTCTTGCTGACGATAGGTGTCTTGATTGGCTCGGTCTCAGTCATCCTCTTCCTTACGCCTTTTGATATTGCTCCCGGCGGGATAACAGGCGTGGCGGTCTTACTCAATGAAGTCTTCAATACGCCAATCGGCTTGATGGTCTTTATTCTCAATATCCCTATTCTGTTGATAGGCGGGCGACAACTGCCTGGTGGGTGGCGTGTTGTCGTGCGGACCCTCTACGTCATTATTCTGTATACGATTGCATTGGATTGGCTGAGTCAATTTTTGCCCACAACAGGTCTCAGTGAAGACCGTCTGCTGAATGCTCTCTTTGGTGGAATATTGGGTGGCATCGGTGGCGGAATAGTTTACCGGGCAGGTGGGACATTCGGTGGGACATCCACGCTTGCCCTGATTTTGCAACGTCGCATTGGCTTGCCCATGAGTACGACCTTCCTCTATACCGATGTGTTAATCATCATTGCGGCGGGCTTTGTCTTCGGCTTAGAAGGTGCGCTCTATGCGATTGTGGTCTTGTTCATTGGTGGATTAGCCACAGACTATGTCTTGGAGGGACCAAGCGTGATTCGCACGGGAATGATCGTGACCAATCATCCAAAAGAAGTGGCTGATGCCATTTTTGAACGCCTAGATCGCGGAGCTACTGCGTGGGAGTCGAAGGGGATGTATACGGGTGAAATTCGGACCGTTCTTTATGTCACGATTGCGCGTTCCCAAGTGCCTGATTTACGCCAAATCGTCTCTGATGTTGATCCAACAGCCTTTATGGTGATTGGGCAAGGACAAACGGCTTATGGTCAGGGCTTTCGTAAAGTGAGGCAGTAGGCGTTTAGCTATCAGTGTCGATGTTCGCGTGCGCCAATACTCGTTTAGCCAACACTGCATCCACATCATTCAGCCCCGCGTCGTGGTCAATGACCGTCATCAAATATGGCTGATAGGACGAATCACCGAGTGCGACAAGCAGTGCCGAACCCGCAGAGACACGCAATTCAGCATTACTCTTATGATTGGCGATATCCAAAAATTCTTCTGTTGTCTCCCAACCGCCAATGTCGGACATATCGGCTTGTAACGATTGCGCGAAGCTGTATCCCCATCGCGCTTGAAGCAGGTCGAGGCTCTCATTGACAAGATGTTTCATGGCATCTTGAATGGCGGGGATGTGCGGATGAGCTTCCCTGTTTTCCAACGCCTGGGCAACAGCTTGAATATCCTCATTACTGAGTTTGACCCCACGTTCATTCAGCAGATTACGAAGTTGCCTGAGGAGAATGGTTATTAATTCGGCAAACGGGGCATCGTTGAGGGATTCCGTTGGGTTGGTTGGTGTCATTGGCTTAGGTTTCTTGTGAGACAACGACTTTACGCATTTGGGTGGTGGATAATCCGTGAGCTACCATTGGTAGATTGATCGTGACGGTTGTGCCTTCACTCACAATACTCTCAATCTCGATTGTGCCATCATGAACGTTGATGATTTTTTTGGCAACCGTCAAGCCCATCCCATTGCCTGAATTCCAAATAGTCATGCCTTTATCACCCCGATAGAAATGGTCAAAGACTTTGGATAATTCATCTTCTGGGATGCCAACGCCTTTGTCTTGGATAATGATTTGGACGCAGGGGTCGGTTTGATTTACTGAGATCGTGACCTCGCCACCATCAGGCATATAGGTGATGGCATTATGCAAGACATTTTGTATGGCTTGTGCGAGATGGATACGGTCTGCATTGACGATGACCCGTTCTTTGTCTGGTAAGAGTTGGAAGCGATAGGCTAATGATCCTGTTTTGAGACCGCGAACATTTTCTATGATTTCGCCCAGTAGCACGTTGATGTCCATATTTATTTTTGAGAAGTTTGGGATGTCATCGCTCTCCAAAGTTGTCAGCAGTTGCAAATCGGAGAGCAACTGATTCAGGCGCATTAACTCCCCTTCAATCAGGTCATAATATTTCCCGCGTTTAGAGGCATCGTCACCGACTTTACGCAAGAGATACAAACTTGTCTTCATGCTGGTCAATGGCGTACGGAAGAAGTGTGAGGTATCCGAAATAAATTGTTGAAGCAAGCCGACCCGTTCCCGTTGAATGCTCACTTCTAGTCGTTGTGCTTCGGCTTGTATACGCTCACTATTATCGCGTACCATGCTTAGGATGTATTGGGGTTTACCATTACTGTCTTGTATCAATTTGGTATGAGTTTCTGCAGGGAAGGTTTCTCCATTATGTCGGCGGAGTGTGCGTTCATTAACTATGAGGGACTTGCTATTCAGGATGGTTGCTAGACGATCTTTACTTTCTATTTGTTCTTCTTCTGGAACAAAATCATCAACTCGCTTGCCAACAATCTCGCTCATCTCACAACCAAAGATTTCCTCTGCGCGTGGATTGGCACTCAATAACACCCCATCTAAACTAATCCAAAAGACAGCATCGGAGGTCTCTTTGAAAAGTGTCTTATAACGCATGCGGTTTTCACGAAGCGATTCTTCGGCTTGGCGTTGCTCCGTCACGTCATGAATAATGGCAACATGGGCGGATTTACCTCGATAGCGATAGGGTTGAATCGTGACTTCTAGGTGAAGTGTTTCACCATTTTGATGCTCGGCTTCCAACTCGATAAGCGGATATTGGGTTAAGTTGTTGATGTCATTCTGCAATAACCGACGGGAGTTGGCATTAGTGACAAAATGCATGAGTTGCCAACCCAGAATGTCTTGCTGAGCATAGCCCAACATGCGCTCGAATGCTGGGTTGACATCTAATATTCCGTCAGTGGGTGTGAAGACGACTATCGCTTCAAAATTGGCATCCATCAAATGACGCACACGCTCTTCGCTATCATGCAACTTACTGAGATAGTTGCGTTGGAGATAGGCGGTGACGGAAATGAGCCATGTTAGCATAAGCGAAAATATCGCACCACTATGTGTTAAATGATGCACATCAGCTGGGAGCAACCAAGCCAGATAGACCAGCGTCAGACTAATAATTACGGCTGTGAGAATGGTTTTCCAAAACGTCAACAAGAGGCTAGCCAACAAAACCACCGACAAAAAATAAGCTGCAACCAGATTCGGTTGTTCCGATTGACGCATGAACATAATTAAGAAGGCAAGATATGCCAAAATGATATTAAGATACGCAACCCAAGCGGAATAGTGGGTGCGACTGAGGACATACATCCCCAAAACGACGGTGAAGGCAATTAGCAGGTTGGGTGAGCTAAAGGTAAAGAGTGATTCATTCAGGAAGTGTTGAATGCCCAAGACCAGCAGGATACCGAATGCTTCTAATAACAGAAGCGCAGATAACATCTGGGCGCGTCGTCGTTCATCTTGCCCTTGAATATCGTCAGCAGGCTCGGTCAAACGATTCCATAAAGGGGCAAATCGTTCGATGATTGGACGGATTTGGGTAGGCGAGTTGAGCATTTACTTGCTTATTTTGATTAATTTTGCACTATTTCATCATCAGCGAAAGGTCGGTATGATTAAATATAACACTAACTTGATAATTTGACTGATAAAGATTAAGGAAAATCTTATGACACTCACTTATTCAGAGATTGCTGATCTACTGGGAGACGATGCAGATGCGTTGTTGAATCACACCAGCACGACGATTCCCAAAGAACGCCTTTGTCTACCAAATCCCGAATTTGTAGGGACAGTCTTCGCCGATAGTGATCGCAATCCGCAAGTGTTGCGTAGTTTGGGACAGATTTTTGGCAATGGACGACTTGGCGGAACGGGCTATGTGTCTATCCTTCCAGTAGACCAAGGTATCGAACATGCGGGAGGCGCATCCTTTGCACCGAATCCGGATTATTTCGACCCAGCCAATATCGTCAACTTGGCGATTGAAGGCGGATGCAATGCGGTGGCTTCGACTTTTGGGGTGTTGGGGATGACTGCGCGGAAGTTCGCGCATCGTATTCCTTACATTGTGAAAATCAATCACAACGAATTGCTGAGTTATCCGAATACCCATGACCAAATCATGTTCGGCACGATTGACCAAGCATGGGATATGGGTGCAGTGGCTGTCGGCGCAACCGTTTACTTTGGTTCGGAAGAAAGCAATCGTCAGATGATTGAAGTAGCAGAAGCTTTTGCTTATGCCCATGAAAAAGGGATGGCGACAATTTTGTGGTGCTATGCGCGGAATTCAGCCTTCAAGGTGGATGGAGTCAATCACGAAACCTCGGCAGACATCACCGGACAAGCCAATCATCTGGGTGCGACAATGGGCGCAGACATCCTCAAGCAAAAGCTACCCGTCAGCAACGGCGGATATAAAGCGATTCGTGCCGGCGATTCATCTTATGGCAAGCTCGATGAACGCATCTACACCGAATTAGCAAGCGATCATCCAATTGATTTGACTCGTTATCAAGTAGCGAATGGCTACATGGGACGAACTGGTTTGATTAATTCGGGTGGTGCGAGTGGCGATAATGACTATGCTGATGCGGTACGTACTGCGGTCATTAACAAACGAGCAGGTGGCATGGGACTCATCAGTGGGCGCAAAGCTTTCCAACGTCCATTAAGCGAAGGTGCGAAACTGCTCAACATGATCCAAGATGTCTATCTGAATGATGAAGTCACGATAGCCTAGTTTGCCGATAAAATCTGATAGAAGGTCCTCTAAACTTAGAGGGCTTTTTTGTTTCCTTTAAAATGGACTTCATGACGATGATGCACTGGACTATCTGCCAGTGAATGACGGCAGAGTCTGCGTTATGATGGGCGTATTTAGTAATGAATTGATGGAGATTTTACGATGCCAAATTTTATATGTGTGACTTGTGGGACACAATATGCCGAGAGCGAAAACGAACCCGAAACCTGCTTGATTTGTGCGGATGAACGGCAGTATATCGGGCATGATGGACAACAATGGACAACTTTAGAATCCATGCGTGAGGGTGACTTCATGTCCGTGATTAAGGATGAAGAGCCGAATTTGGTGGGCATCGGGATAGAGCCTCGTTTTGCGATTGGTCAACGGGCATTGTTGGTGCAAACACCACATGGTAACGTCTTGTGGGATTGTGTGCCGTATCTGGATGCGGTGACGATACAGGCAGTGAAGGTGATGGGAGGCATATCGGCGATTGCGATTTCACATCCACATTTTTATTCAGGCATGGTGGAATGGAGCAAGGCGTTTGGGAATGTGCCGATTTATCTACATGCAGATGATAAGCAATGGGTAATGCGACCTGATTCAGTGATTCAGTTTTGGCAAGGGGAGAGCTTTTCTGTTGTGGATGATGTGACCTTGATTCGTGCAGGCGGGCATTTTGCAGGGAGTACGTTGCTACATTGGGCAGATGGAGCGAATGGCAAAGGCGTGTTGTTGACTGCCGATACGATGTATGTCGTTTCAGATCGACGGTATGTGAGCTTTATGACGAGTTTTCCGAATTTGATTCCGATGTCGGCGAAGAAGGTGCGTGGGATTGTGCAGGCAGTAGAGTCATATGCGTATGATCGGATTTATAGTGGCTGGTTTGGAACGGTGGTGAAAGAAAATGCGACGGCAGGTGTGGCATATTCAGCAAAGCGGTATATTGAGGCGATAGAAGGGAAGTAGACATCAGAGGTCAGAAGTCAGATTTCAGAATTTGATACATAATATTCGGAGCAATTGAAAGATTGTAATTGATAGGATGACGATGAGTATGGACATTACCGAACCGGATGACAAAGGCAAGATGCGGATGGGGTATGAGTATCTGAAGGTCATGATTGGGGATGAGCAGACGACGCTGATTTATTATGACAAGACCTCGACCCGTGAGGAAGTTCTGGATGAGCAAGTAGATGTGTTTGCATTCCCCGACGAGGGCTGGGAACGGGTGCATTTTGACCAAGCGTATTATTTCGAGCGCATCACGCCGGAAGGTCAGCAATTGCTGAAAGAACAGGAACAGAAAGCCAAGCAACGCGCTTATAATCCACCGCCCTCTTTGCAACAGGTTGTGACCCACTTTGACAAGAAAAAGATGCAAGCAGATGTGGAGTACGCCAATATCGTGTGGTATCGGCAACAGAATTGGGCGGAAATCGTCTATTACTCTGTGGATGGCGAAAGCACAAAACGGCATCCGGGCAAAAGCTATGAGGCTGTGGAACGCGACCTGATTTTGGATGGGTACTATCGCATCAAGCAGACCGGAGACCATGAAGGGATACTCGGTTACTATGCCAAGTATCGAGATACAAATATGAAACCTAAGTGAATACTTAGATGTCTAGTTTAACCAATCGAAATCCACGAAATTCGGTAGAGAAGTCGTAATCGTCATAGTCGTCACTAAAGCGACATAACGTATTGAGTAAACTTGATCCTTGGTTAACCCATGATCCCCCTCGTAATACTCTGGGTTCAGTTGATTTCATGTCAACTCGTTCGTAATTCCATAAGGTTGAAGTATACTCCCATACATTCCCAACCATATCGACAACCCCAAATGGACTTATTCCTAAACTCTCATATGCTTTGATCGAAGTAATTCCTTCGCTCTGACATGGGATTACATTGCAATTACATCGTTGACAATCCCATTTATCACCCCAAGTATATTTCCGCTTATCATCGCCTTGCGCGGCATGTTGCCACTGAGGTTCAGATGGGAGTGTGATATTTTCACCAGTGACATCGCTTAACCAATTGCAAAATGCGGAAATTTCATGCCATGTTAATCTACTTACAGGGTTTTCAGCATTTTCCTTGGAGATGATACTTTCGGTTTTAATGATTGAGTCCCATAATTTTTCATCTGCCCATACAACTTTAGACCAATATTGTCGATTTTTGTAACCTCCCGTATCAATAAAACGAGCAAATTGTGAAATCGTTATGGGATATTTAGAAATGGCAAATGGTTTTACACTATAGTTTTTTTCGTGTTGAAGATAGCCACCGATATAATTTAACGTAGTTATTCCTTCAGGGATGTAAATCCATTCAAACGGAGAAGGAAGGATACTCGGAACATGGCTCTCTATTGAATCAGCTCTTTTTGATTGCCTATCACTTGGTTTCTTAAGAGGTTTAGATAAAGATTTATCAGCTATTGTATTCCGTTTTTCATCCGTAATGGTTGAAGGCTTAAAATTACTGACTTCATGAGACCATCTGAGTTGATAAAGGTTTAATGTCCCAGCCTGTTTAGGAAGTTCAAAGTCCCCCATCTTATCGCACACCATTTTGTTGCTAGGTAATTTATCCCTTATCACATGATAAAACTTTTCAGATACAAACACTTCATTGGGTTCTACAACAGGTTCTATTCTTGCGGCAAGATTTACGTCATTCCCGCTAACATTTACTACTTCCTCTGCTTCGTTAAGATGTTTTTCTATTGTTCCAAAATGCAGTGCAATACGAATTGACGGATATTTTTCCTTTGGTATTCGGTCATTTTCCCAGTTCCGAGTTGCTATACGATTACGCAAGCGTAGTGCAAATCTGGCAAGTTGCACGGAATTTTGGCTACAGACGATTAAAGCATCGCCCCAAGTATTATCATAAAAATGTAGTATCTCTGATAAAAGCTCGTCTGCATCTTTCTTAAAGATTTTAGTAACATCGCCAATTATCGAATCTAACTCTAATTTCGAGAAACCTTTGAGGTCTGAGAAGAGAATTGAAGCATCCTCATAAACTCTATTCTCATCCATATATCTACCGTTCAGAATTTTTGACGACAGTTTCAATGAGATTGTGTATCAAATTTCATAAATTGCCAATATTAAAACTAAATTAGATATTAGAGCCTACGCCTTAATTACTCCTAAAAATATTACTTCATCAGAAGAGAAGAGAAATATAGCAAGAGCCTATTTAATATCCCTTCTGGGAGTTTGGATATGTTGGGGAAGTACACAGGGATATTTGACAACTTCCCCAACGATTAGGAATTAATGCAACGGCTCGATGGCAAGTTCTAGCTCCAAAGGTTCATCTGCTTCTACATGGGAATGCGCATTCCGCAAGATAAAGCCGACCACCAGAGCCAGTCCAATAAACCCGATAAGCCCAAGCCCGGCATTGATACGGAGTGCTTCAGCAAAGGCTTCTTGCGCTGAGAGGAGGAGTGGCGTACCCACTGAATCCGACAGTTGCTCTGTTACAAGGGTTGCACTCCCCAGCGTATCCAAAATGGATTCCACCCTGTCGGACGATAAACTTGAGGGGATTGCCGTGACGACCTGACTGCGGTAAATAGCTGTCCCCAGACTGCCGAGAATGGCGAGACCCAATGCCCCGCCGAATTCCGCGCCTGTCTCTGCAAGTGCCGATGCCGCGCCTGCCCGTGTTGGTGGAGCCGCACCCAGCACAAGGTCAACAGTCAAGGTGAAGGTAAACCCGAATCCGACTGAGGTGAGTGAATTCCCGATGACAACAAGCGCAAGTGAATTATTCCCCACTTGTGTCAGTAGCCCAAAGCCAAATGCCGCGATCAGCAATCCCCCAGCGACCACATAGGCGGGGCGTACATGACGCACAATTTTTGGTGCGAGATTCGAGCCAATCACAAAGGCAATTGCGCCGGGAACCGACCACAAGCCTGCTTGCAAGGGAGATAATCCCAATACCAATTGCAGATACTGGGCGATAAAGAGAAAGATACCAAAAGCGAAGAAGATACCCAGTGTATAGGTCGCCAATGATGCGCTAAATTCAGGTCTGCGAAAAAGCTGAAGGTCAATCAGTGGGTTGGTTAATTTATGCTGACGATAGACAAATACCACGCCAATGACCAATCCGACGACAACCCAGCCGATTGCGAGGGGATACACCCCGTTTTCTGCGATTTGTTTCAGTCCATAGATGACGATTAACACAGCCAGCAAGGAGAGTACAGCACTGAAGATGTCGAAACGATCTGGATTCGGGTCTTTGTATTCAGGAAGGAGTAACGGTCCGGTGAACAAAAGAACCCCCATTACAGGCACACCAATCAGAAAGACCGATCCCCACCAGAAATACTCCAATAGGATTCCCCCGATTAGTGGTCCAATCGAACTACCTACTGAAAAACCGGATACCCAAATTCCGATGGCAACGGTTCGCTGATGCGGGTCATAGAACATATTCCGAATCAGCGACATGGTAGAGGGCATGAGCGTTGCTCCGGCAATACCCAGCAAGGCGCGGGATACAATCAGCAATTCAGCAGTGGGCGAGAATGCCGCCAGTATTGAAGCAATGCCAAAAGCAACAGCACCACCCAGTAGCAGTCGCCGTCGCCCAATCCGATCCCCCAACGTCCCCATCGTGATAAGTGACCCGGCAATCATGAACCCATAGATGTCCGTAATCCACAGTAACTGAGAGCTACTGGGTTGTAAATCGGCACTGAGCGAAGGAACCGCTAAATGCAACACACTGATATCCATTGCAATCAGCAGAGTCGGTAGCATCAGCACCGCTAATCCAATCCATTCACGCCGTCCTGCACGCTGTGATGTTGTTGAGTTCATCGGGATGTTTCTTCCTCGAAATGTAGTGGTTGAAAGGCATTACTATCAAACTGTATGATTATAGACCATGTGTTCTGAATCGTCTAGCACGTCTATGATTTCCAGACCACCTAGAATCAATAGCAAAACGAGTCAATTATCGCCCATTTCTGGTTTTGAAAACAGGGATAGAGGAGGTCATGCTACTTATTTCCACCAGCGAGTTTGAGGGCATTGGGAGAACGTCGGAGGGTGAGCATTGCCACAATGCCGACGAGGGGTCCCAATGCGAGGAAGATAAATGCACTCTGCCAACCAACAGCGGATTCAAGCGTGGGAGTC